>CACKCT010000008.1:0-32415 GCA_902598645.1 Rhodospirillaceae bacterium
CGTAATGCACAAATTGAGGGTAGCTTGAAAGAAGGCTCTAATGTGTTACTGGTTGAAGATCTTGCTACAGATGGTGCATCAAAAATTTCATTTGTTAATGCACTTCGCAAAGCCGGAGCGGTGGTCAACGATGCCTTCGTTGTTTTCTTTTACGGCATATTTTCTGGCACACTAGAAACTCTTGAAAAAGAAGGTATCACCCTTCATTATTTGGCTACATGGCATGATATATTGCAAGTTGCAATGGAAGGTGAGTACTTTCCTAATTCTTCAATTGAGGGTGTTAAGAATTTTCTAGATAACCCCATTACATGGTCTAAGAAAAACGGTGGTAAAGGTTAAATTCACACGTTCTAATTCTTACAACCATAAACTTCTGTTTAATCAACCTTGATAGTATTCTCCTAGAATTTTTAGGGTCATTGTTATCAGCACAATCTAATATTTAGAACTGAGTTAGATAATAAATTTTTTCCATTCTTTGGGCATGTTAAAAATACCAAAAAGCTTTGATTTAAAGGTCAGAGACTATGGCAGTCTTCATCACGGATGATTATCATAATAATTGTTGCACACTAATTTGTTAACTAGCTCATCCGACAAATGCTATTAATCATAATTTTTATTTTGTATCCAAATAAATGACAATTTGACGATAGTAAAACTAAAATTGAGGAAGTTGGTTGAGATTGTGATCTAACTTAAGTTTGTAAACGTACTTAATGCATAATACCTCTGGCACGATTTTTTTAAACCGTGCCCCTCTAAAGGCCCTCCCCGTTCCCCCCGGGCAGGGTCTTTTCTTTACAATATCAAACTTTCTATCAAAATTAACATCTTGAAATGAGGATTCTGAAGTTCTAATCATTTAAATCAAGGTAGATTGTATCAACGTATCACTATAAGGTTTCACCATATAGTACAATCCAAAAGAAATCGTTCTGCTAGAAGGCAATATTTTGCACTTGCCACTTTTATATCAAATTAAAATTTCAATACGCCTAGGATTAAATACTTACTCACAACGGAGTCAGATACTATGCGGTACGTTTTATAATATGGTAACCAAACTCTGTTTCAACAATGTCACTAATTTCACCAATATCAAGGCCAAAGGCAACATCTTCAAAAATTTTTACCATTTGACCACGGCCAAAAGTACCCAGACTGCCACCTTTACTCCCTGACGGGCAATCAGAAACCTCTCCTGCAAGCTCTGCAAAATCAGCACCATCCAAAATTTTTGTTTTTACATCCTCAATCATATCCTGAGCTTCTTCTTTTGAACGAGTTTCGGAGGATCGTTCAGACTCTTGATGCATAATAAGAATGTGTGATGCTGTGACCTCTTCAGACATGGCAAACTCCAAATAAGCTAAAAATTAAAGGATCTTCTTATAATATTTATGCAAGTTAATAAATAAGAAAGGTTCTTTTGCAATTATCAAAATTGAACAAATGGTAAAAGGATCAAATTGCTATGAACAAAGTCAATGTAAAAATACCACCTCCTAGAGAGGAAGCTCTTGCATACAATTTATGGCAGTTGGAAAATGAACGTATAGATCGCCAAAATCGTGAGATATTGCGTGCGAGGAGATTTTTGAGTGCTTTACCATCAGATTGGTGCAAGCGGCCCTTAATGTGGGCCTGCGCATTCTCATTTTTATTCATGACCCACGATGCATTTGCTGCTTTAATTGTCGAACTCATTGTAAAGGCCGGCAACTAAACAAAAATACGCATTAGGTTACAACTTGGGTTATCATGTTGTACCTTTCTTTGCAAAGGTCAAAAAAACACAATAAAAAGCTCTATATTTTAACTTTAATACATTGGTGTACTAAAGTATAATAAGCATGTTCTCAGTTACTTATAATCAGACTATCGCAATCAGTTTTTGTAAACTCTCTTCAATTTTATCTATTGTCTTCTGATTCAGGATCTCATTAATAATTAACTCGTTTACACTATTTTAATAATTTAATTAAGGACCTTGTTCAGGAAAATCTGGATCCCTCTAACAAAGAAATTCAATTTAACTTCAGTGATTGTTCATTTAAATAGCGAGTAGCTACCAGGGGAAAACTGTTTATTAAGTATGATTTTCAACTTCCAAGATTGAGAACAAGCCTAGGAGCTTATTGATGGATTATGAGAATTTCTTTTTAGAAAACATCGACGACCTCAAATCAGAGGGTCGGTACAGGATTTTCGCTGATCTGGAACGCACAGCAGGAGCTTTTCCAAAAGCCATAAATCACCGACCTGACGGTACTACCCACGAAATTACTGTTTGGTGCTCTAACGACTACATGGGTATGGGACAAAACCCTATGACCTTGGCCGCCATGCACGAGGCTATTGACAGATGTGGCGCTGGTGCAGGTGGAACCAGAAACATCTCTGGGACCAACCATTACCATATTTTGCTTGAAAAAGAACTGGCTGATCTGCATGAGAAAGAAGGAGCACTATTATTTGGTTCTGGTTGGATAGCAAACATGACCACTTTGAGCACCTTAGGTGCAATGATTCCTGATTGTGTAATCGTTTCAGATGCTCATAACCACAATTCCATGATTGAGGGAATACGTCACTCTCGAGCTGAAAAAAAGATTTTCAAACACAATGATGTCGAAGATTTAGATAAATTTTTAAGCCAATATGGACTAACTACTCCGAAATTGGTTGCCTTTGAATCTGTTTATTCAATGGATGGAGATATTGCACCAATCGGAGAAATTTGTGACGTCGCTGATAAGCATAACGCAATGACTTTCCTTGACGAGGTGCACGCAGTAGGCATGTATGGAAAACGTGGTGGTGGTGTTGCCGAGCGTGAAGGACTAATGGATAGGATTACCATCATACAGGGAACGCTAGCCAAGGCTTTTGGTGTTGTTGGGGGCTACATCACTGGCTCTGCTGCCATGTGTGATTTTGTTAGATCTTATGGTTCTGGCTTCATTTTTTCTTCCTCAATGCCGCCAGCAGTAGCTGCAGCTGCAATTGCCTCGATAAAACATCTTAAAGAACACCAAGAATTACGTGATCTGCATCAAGAACGTGCAGCTACACTCAAGCAACGTCTGTATGAAATTGGGCTACCAGTCATGCCCTCAGTCAGTCATATTGTTCCTGTTCTCGTAGGCGATGCAACTCTCTGCAAGAAAGCTAGTGATGATCTGTTGTTCAAGCACGGCATTTACGTCCAGCCCATCAACTACCCGACAGTAAAACGAGGCACAGAACGACTGCGTTTTACACCAACCCCATTACATACGAATGAGGATATGGATCATTTAGTTAACTCTATCCGTGAGGTATGGAGTCGCTTGGGACTTAAGCAAGCAGCTTGAAAGCCATCATGAGCCATAGATGAGTAAATATAGTTATACTTGTCGCGGAGTGTTAGCTCAAACAAGCAAGGAAGATCAACAATGTTTGCCGACAATACATTAACACCCAAAGAAGCTGTTCGACTTTGTGCTCTGGGCACTCTTGCATTGGGTGAAACACGGTACGGAACACTAGCTAATTCTATTCGCCATTTCATTAGCCATATTACTGGGCCTTCACTTGATGTCTTGGGTATATCAATTGAACTATTAAAATACGAGGGTCTAATTGAAGTAGCTCACAAAGGCGCAACTGTGGAAGATGCAGAACTTGTAATTACCGAAAGTGGGCGGCTAGAACTAAAGACATTACTCACAGCCAACGTGCGTCCTGCAGCAACAGAAATAAGAAAATTAGTAGTAGCTTTAAAATTTCGCTTTTTACACCTTCTTGACAAAAATGAACAATCAATGCAGGCAGAACTTCTAATTGAAATGACCGAGAATGAATTAGCCCGCTTAATTGACCTAAACCAGTATCATGCAAATGAGGAAGGGTACCTAGTTGGCTGGCTTAATCATGACATTAGCCTACTTGAAGAAAAGCTAAGATGGCTTGAGAACTTTAAAAAATGCCTTGTATAAAATTTATATAAAAATCTAGTTTAAACTAAATAATCTGAACTTTATCTTTTTTACTATGGAATCATTTCAAGGTGGGTTTGTTTAGAGTAAGCCAAGGGTTTTCAACTCTAATTGCATTTCTAATGGCAACTCTTCATCAGTACTAAAAGAGTTTTCAATCTGGGCTAAGTCTTGAGGGGTTTCTTCATCTTTGAAATATCGCCATCCTTGAAAAGCTTTAAATTCCATCAACTCCGTCTTGACAAGTTTTTTGTCTAGGGAAAGGAAGCACGAGCGACCACCTTCAGAGTCAATACCCTTTTCAATACTGATTATCCGTTGGCGAACCCGAATAAATTTTTTGATGACCCAATAAATTGATCCACCATTAAGTATCTCCGTGGATCTGACGGGTGTATTACGGGTGGTATAAACTAAAACACCTTCCTGTTCTATGCGAGTTTTTTGTTTTTGCTTAAGATGCTCAACATTTCTAATACCAACTGCTAACTTAACTATATTTAACGCCATTTACTTTGCCCAAAAAAACTATTATCCAATTAGTACATCAAACCTGAATAATGTACAAAGTACGATCAAGTGATCTAAAAAAAATCAAAAAACATAATTCCAATAAATTCACCAGTTTATTTCTGAACCATCAAAGTTATAAAAACGGCCAGAATTTTCAAGATTCAATCTCTCAATCACCTTGCGTAAACCACTTACGCTTTCAAATACATCGATCAATCCGCTGGGGCCACCCATGTCTGTTCTGACCCAACCAGGATGAAGAATAGCAACTGAAATCCCGTTTGATGCCAAATCAATTGACAGGCTTTTCATTACCGCATTAAGAGCCGCTTTTGTGGAACGATAAACATAGCTACCACCTGAGTTATTGTCATCAATAGAACCCATCTTTGAGGACATGATTGCAATCTTTTTTAATTCGCTATTAGCAACGTGAATACTAAAGCTCTCACACACTTTCAAGGGCGCCATAACATTAATACGCATGACACTTTCCCAAGTATCATACTCAATATTACCTAACCTTGATGGGCGTGGGCCATAAATTCCAGCGTTATTAAGTAGCAAATCAATTGCTTCTTTTCGTAGACTGTTTGCCAGAGCAAGGATTTGCTCTTGATTGCCTATATCTAGTGCACGGATTTCTACCTCACCCCGAATTCTGGTTAATTCCATCGCAGTTTCAGGGACACGGCATGTAGCAATAACCCGCCAGCCATCATCTGCATATTGACGCGCATACTCCAGACCCAAGCCCCGGTTTGCTCCCGTAATCAGTACTGTTGGCATTATTTTAGCTATCCTTTCACTGGCTCTCTTTTTTTATCTGTAATGGTCAAGTTCAATTACTTAATAAAGTTAAAATAACATATGACACTAACTCAGCCATTGAAAACTATTTAAATACTTGATACTATGTTCTTGTTATGTTCTTTTTTAATAAGTTAAATAAGCGGGTTCACCCACCTCTTTATGTTAGTACTGTAGCCGCTGGATTCCCCTCTCCCGCTGATGATTATATGGAGGGAGCCCTAGATCTGAACGAGTACCTAATTGCTCACCCAGCCGCAACTTTCATGGTTCGCGTGGAGGGAGCATCTATGACTGGAGCTGGAATCCTTTCTGGCGATGTGTTGATTGTAGATCGCTCTGTAGAAAGTCGCTCGGGACACATCGTTGTTGCCATTGTCAATGGCGAATTGACAGTTAAGCGTCTGATTAAGGAAGATAATGTCTGGGTACTTAAGGCCGAACATCCAGACTATCCACCGACTAAAATGAGCTCCAATTCAGAATGTAGTATCTGGGGTGTAGTTACTGGCTCCGTGCGACGCTTTGTATCTTAAACTCCATGAAACAGATCTTTGCGCTAGTTGACTGTAACAATTTTTTTGTTTCTTGCGAACGTGTATTTAATCCACGCTTGGAAGGTTGCCCGGTTGTTGTACTCTCTAATAATGATGGCTGTATTATTGCGCGCTCCAATGAGGCCAAGGCTCTTAGTATTCCTATGGGCATGCCTTTATTTGAAGCAAATAAACTTATACGCCACTATGGCATTCATGTCTATTCATCGAACTATCAACTATACGGCGATATGTCAGAACGAGTCATGAGTGCACTTGGTACTTTCACTCCACACATAGAAATTTATTCCATCGATGAAGCGTTCTTAGGATTAGCTGGGTTTGAACATCGTAATTTAAGAGATTATGGCTACGACATTAAAAAAACCATCAAACAATGGACTGGAATTCCAGTTTCTGTCGGAATCGCCGAGACTAAAACGCTAGCTAAAATCGCCGGTCACATAGCTAAAAAATCTGATGTAACAAACGGTTCATTCATCATTACTGACGAAGCGACTCGACGTGACGCACTAGCCGAAATTAAGGTTCGTGACATCTGGGGTATAGGTAGCCGCTGGGCCCAAATGCTAAATAACCAGGAAATTGAAACAGCCCTAGATTTCCATGATTTATCCGAACGTTGGGTACGCAAGCGCATGGGCGTTACCGGTGCACGTACGCTACTTGAATTACGAGGGCAACCTTGCTTAAATTTAGAAAGTTATCCCCCCGATAAGAAAACTATCCGGGTCTCACGCTCTTTTGCCAAGCCAATCACCACCCGCCGAGTTTTACGTGAAAGTGTTGCCGCATTTGCAGCAAGGGCAGCAGAAAAAATGCGTCGGGACGGTCTAGTTTGCTCTATCGTCAATGTTTTCGCTATGACGAGCCACTTTAACCCACAGAATTATTATAGGGGTAGTGCATCACACTCCCCACCCGCCCCTTCGAACCATACTGCCGAAATCACACAAGCAGCCATGATCGCATTTGAAAGTGTCTGGAAACCAGGACTTCAATTTAAAAGTGCCGGGGTTATGATGCTTGGACTTGTTCAAGTTGAAAACATGCAAAACCAGTTATTTTCCCCACCAAATAAATTGGCCAATGAACGCAAAGAGCACTTAATGATAGCCTTTGATAAGATTAATGCCAATATTGGTAATAACACAATTCGTATGGCCTCAGTCGGTGTTAACAATACTGCGGTCTATACATTACAGAATTACCGATCCCCTCGCTACACAACATGCTGGTCAGAACTCCCTATTGTCCAAGCTTAAAAAGTAGCTAAATAGCAGGAAGAGGTGTGTTGTAACATAAGAATAGTTTGCTCAAATATACAAGCAATTGAACTATATATACGTACGGTTATAAAATTTACAAAATTTATATAGAAAGAAATTTTTTCTCCAAAACATGTAATCTGAAAAAACACAACTAAACTGAAGCTTTGAGTATAGTTTTATAATATTTTTCCCTTATACAACAATAATGGCAAAAGAACATGATCTATAGGTTGTCAACCGGAGGCATCATTAGCTCAACTTCTAGAACCTCTCCCATCTTTCCCTTTAGTAATGGACTAAGTGTTATCTTGTTAAAAACCACAAATTTGTTTCATTACCGTCTTCAGCAAATGACGCAATATCTTTATTAACAGTCAGCTAGTAATGTCTTATTATTGTGCCTTCTTTAAGAACCAGCTAAATAAGCGCTATCACGGAAAGACACAATGCTGCTATGGAAAACAATGCATGACGATTAATCATTTCACATACCTTTGGGCAACGTCATAGATGTAGTTAGAAGGCTTGATGCTATTAAAATGACTATAGCAAGGGCAATTTCAAATTGAACAGATCTTTGAAATCGCCTGACCGTTTGCAAGGGGTTTGTTTCTATTGATGGTACTAGCTTAAATTTATTGAGCGCCGCCAATGACAATAAGCCACCTACCAATACAATCTTTATTAAAAGTACATTACCGTATTGCGTCGTAAAAAAGAGGGAAACTTCCTCTAGAAGCAGGTATGCATAGCCCAATCCTGAACTGAGAAGCAGCCCAACATAACCTATGGCAATAATGCCAAAGCGATGCGCCACCCGTTGGATATTGCGTGTATCAGATTGTAAACATATCCAACGAAATGGAAGGAGCGCTCCAAGCCAGAAGGTTATACCAAACAAGTGCAATATCAAGAGTGATTGTGTGAGAATACCGTCTAGTTGGGAGTGTCCAGACATGGTAAATGAAATTAATATTGCGATGGAGCCAATCATTAACACAAATCTTTTGGCATTTTCTCTTTGACTCTGCGCTATCAACATAAGGGCAAAGCCTGCAAAGGCTGTTAAGTAACCAACACCAGACTTAGATTCTATGGCAAGCTTCAACAGTAAAAAGTCAATTATACTTGCAAGGTCACCTCCTAGATTTCCAGCCACCGATAAAATCATTAAAAGAGATATGACTGCTCCTATTAAAGTGCCTCTATGAGTAAGATAATCGCAATAAGCTTGCTGGTCCGCATTGAGTTCCCTACCCAAGTGCAGGCTGAACAAGAAGCTTCCCACGCTCCCAAAGCTGGAAAAATATAAAAGCACTTTAAGGATAGGGTTAAAAAAAATCCAGACATCCATCTTAGCTACCTTTAATGTTGAACGTCAGAACTCCTTTTATCACATGACCATCCTTACCCAATGCACGCCAAGCAAGCGAGTAAAGGCCCTTCTCTAGGGATGGCAGGGGTATAACTTGTCGCTTGTTAGTAGTCATTTGTGTGCTTGCACTAAGCGGGACCGACTCACCTTCAACACCAATAAAACCACCTAACAACCTTTTACCTTTTTTGTCTGATGACTTCGTTAAATCAACCTTGATGAGCCTAGTTGGTGTTCTAAACTCCATGACAATTTCGGTAGGTGGCACAGTTAATATCTCGCCACTCTGTGGATAGGATGAAGTTAGAAGAGAGTGAGCATTGGCTGAGATTGGTAATCCTAACAAGATAACCAGTAAAAAATTTTTACACATTGCAACAACCTCTCTAATGCGCGTTTGAACAAGAGCTTATCTTTCCATGTTACCGTTGTGTGCGGCCGGACTATATACTCTTTATTTAAAATAATGCGACTAAGATTCTCGCATCAGTTAACAAATCTTCAAAAGCTGGCATGTTGTTGGGGTATGACTTACCAATCATTTTTTCAATACCATATTTGACCTTTATTCTTCCTAGTTATAAACTCTCCCCTAACAGGAGATGCAAGAGAAAAAATGAATATAGGCAAGGCTGCAAACCTATCTGACTTAACAGTAAAAACTGTCAGATATTATAGTGATATAGGTTTGATTAAACCCCAAATTGATACAAATACTGGCTACCGAAATTTCTCAGAGTTCGACTTGGCCAAATTGCAGTTTCTTGCCAAAGCACGAAAATTTGATTTCAGCCTAAATGATTGCAGGGAGTTACTTGCGCTCTACGAAAACACAGAACGTTCAAGCAAAGAAGTTAAGGCGCTAACACTAGAAAAGATTGCGAAAATAGATACTAAATTGTCAGAACTTCAGATGTTGAGAGATCAGCTAAGTACCTTAGCTACTGCTTGCCATGGTGATGATAGGCCTAACTGTCCTATTCTAGATGCACTTTCAGAAAAAACTAACTAGTACTAGTATCCCTATGGCATATTATAAGTTGGTGCGGTCGAGAAGACTCGAACTTCCACGGGCTCATCACCCACAGCGACCTCAACGCTGCGCGTCTACCAATTCCGCCACGACCGCACAAAAGCAAAAATGTTGTTGCCAATGTGGGGAATAGCAAATTGTTTGACCTCAAGCAAGCTTATGCATCAATATTTCCGCTCAATTATCAAATTCTATGCTAAAAATTCATATGGAATGGTTAATAACATACAATCCTGTACCGTATCAAAAAGCCCTAGCTTTTATGGAAAAACGGGTATTGGAAATAAAGAATGGCACCGCTGATGAGGTCGTTTGGCTTCTTGAGCACCCACCTCTCTACACAGCAGGTTCGAGTGCCAAAACTTCTGACCTTCTGGACCCAAGGCGTTTTCCAGTTTTTGAAGCTGGACGTGGTGGGAAGTACACCTATCATGGGCCGGGGCAACGAGTTGTATATATTATGATCAATCTAAAAAAACGCGGTAGTGATGTTAGACGTTACGTGCATGACCTTGAAGAGTGGATTATTCGCAGTCTTGCAAAGCTTGGCGTCATTGCTGAACGACGTGATAAACGCATTGGTATTTGGGTAAACAGAAAGGATGGTAGAGAAGAGAAAATTGCTGCACTAGGTGTTCGGGTACGCCATTGGATTACTTATCACGGAATATCAATTAACGTTATACCAAATTTAAGCCACTTCGATGGTATTATACCATGTGGCATATATAATCACGGGGTTACTTCCCTTGCTGACCTGGGCAACACCTCAAATATGGCTGATCTTGACAAACACTTACTTACAAGTTTTGAAGAAATCTTTGGTATTACACCCAAAGAGTCACAAAAGCTTATTCTCTAAAAATTCCAAATTTAAAATCAAACTATCAAGAGTAGTTTCTATCTTAGAAGAGATAAAAATTTTGTTGCTGTAGCAATTTCGGTTTCCAAACTTACTTGACGTATTCTTGTCTCCTCATCAACTCCCCAGCGTTCATTCTGATAAATTTGCTCCAACTGTGTGCAAACTAAAGCCTCCTTTACATCAATTCTACCCTTGGCCAATGCAAGAGCAAGAATAATTGACCCACAAGCGGTTGTAAGACTAATAATACCAGCAAGTTCCATATCATTCTTCCCACGCAACAATTTGGCCAACGTATCTATCGCCCTAAGAGGTTGTTTTATGTGAAGTATACCAGTAGTCACTTTTAATTTAATTTTCATAGTATCTGCTGCCCAATCAAGTAGTGGTTGCCAGTGGCTGTTCTGGCGGCTTACTAAATCTATGGGCTCGTTCGCACGGTAGCACAGCAGATCTGTCTCAGCAAAGTTAAGAATTTCTTTCAGTATGCTCTCGCGGTTTTTTTCGATCCTATCAATCGAACTATTGGCATAGCCCGTCAAAGGCATAGTCTCTGGTACAATTAGCTTTTCCTGAGAAGCCCATTCATGAGCTATTGCTATTGCCAAATCCTTACTAGTCAAAATTTGTGGCTGACCTAGAGGTGTCCTAACTAATCGGCCATCTAATTCGACTGCAAATCCTCTTTCAAGTTTAATAACATTAACCTCTTGATAAAACCTGCGAGCAATGTATTTTTTTTCAGTCATTTTCATTTTTTAAATAGGTTTTCAAGGGCTAGTGGAATCTGAGAAAAAGTTTTCACAACACTATGCGCACCAGAATCATATAATTCTTCAACAGAGTGATAGCCCCAAGTGACCCCGATTGCTGAGGTGCCTGCATTACGAGCCATCTTCATATCATAAGAAGTGTCACCAATCATCACCGTCCTCTTTTTTTCAGCTCCAGTATCTCTCATTGCTTTGAGCAACATATCAGGATCGGGTTTGCCTACTGATAAATCAGCTGTTTGCAGAGTTATAAAATAACGATCTATATTTTGATTTTCTAAGGTTGATTTCAGCACATTTGAAGATTTGCCAGTCGCAACACCCAGCAACCATCCCGCTTTCTTGAGAGAACAAAGCGTCTCCTCTACCCCACAATAAAGTGGTTCGTGGATCTTATTCCTACCTTTTAGCATGGCATATAGCTTGTTAAATTCGTTTTTAACTTCATTAATTTGATTAATTTTTATACTAGGAAGTAATATTGTGATGGCTTCATCCAATGGCAGTCCAACAGTTCGACGTATGTCAACTTTCTTTGGTTGAAGATGGCCCAAATTACTACATGCTGTTTGCATGCAAGAAATGATAGCGTATGCTGAATCAACTAGCGTTCCATCACAATCAAAAACAGCGAGACGCGATTTTTTTTTGTAGTTTCCCTTTTGAAACAATCTGTTTGCCAACAACACACTTCCTATTTTTTAGTAATAAACCCTGGACATAAACAAAAAAGTTACGTTTTACAATTACAGCACAGCTGTTATGCCCCTTCACCTCATAAACCCTATACTTGTGCTTATTCCTACCCCTGACCTTCTAGACAAATCAAGGTGATGGACCCCAATAAAAACCATCGCCTAAGGATAAAGAAAATTGTCTTTAACCAAATATTCATCAAATCCGAAAAAACGCCAGGTAGCAGACATATGAGCTGGTAATGGTGCAATAACTTCAATATGCTCACCACTTGGGTGGGGAACACGAATGGCTCGGGCATGCAGGTGCATTTTGCGGCTTAGGCCAGATCCTTGTATAAACGACTTTGACCCTCCATACTTTCCATCCCCTAAAATAGGAGTGCCCAATGCTTCCAAATGGGCACGAAGTTGATGTGTGCGTCCAGTTTGAGGTTCAAGTGATAACCATGTAACCTTTCGACTGACACGGTCAATGGTTTGATAGAATGTAACTGCCTGCCTACCATTTTCGGGATCCGGGACCATACGCTCACCTTTTTTTCCGGAAAGCTTTGATAAAGCTATATCTATTCGCCCTGATGACAGTTCAACACGACCCACAACAATCGCCCAATAAATCTTGCGCATGGCTTTAGCACGAAACGCAGCCGTTAGTTTTGCAGCTGCCTCGGACGAACGTCCTAAAAGTAAAACCCCAGAAGTATCTTTATCTAGCCGATGTACTAATTTTGGCCGAAAAGCCTTTTCAAATTTTAAGCAACCCAACATTGCATCAATACTATTTTTTACTCTAGTGCCCCCCTGAACGGGTATTCCTGGCGGTTTGTTTAAAACAATTATATCGTCATCGATATGAAGGATCCTCTCGTGCAGATCCGTGATTTCTGACTTACTAGCACAAAAGTGTTTTATATTTTTTTGTGGCTTTGTTATCCGATTGACATCTACCAAAGGTGGAACACGAATTGACTGTCCTGCTTCCAGTCGGGTATTAGCCTTAGCTCTTTTACCCTCAACTCGTACAGAGCCTTTACGTAGTAGTTTTTGCAATTGAGCATGTGTTGTGTAAGGATAGTGCCGTTTAAACCAGCGATCCAGCCTCAAATTGCCCTCGTCATCTGCTATTTGTACAATAGTGATTTTGCTCATACTGGAAAATGCCTAAACAAAATCATACCTAATTAATTGCCAATATTGAAGAGAACAACTAAAAGACTGATTTATAAATCTGCAAAAATTAATATCACCACGTTCCATTAAAAACAACACCCCAAGAAAAAACAGAATATAGTAAAAAGATGCAAATAACCCTACCACCAGATGACTCTAGATTTCATCATACGAAACCCACTTGAAATTCATAATTTAAGTAAACAAACCGAAGCAAAGAGTTTAACCACTTTGACAAATTAAATGAATTGAAGATAACCTTCATTAACCCTGTTACTAACGCTTATTATATATTCGTAGCGGATCAGGTCACCCAAAAGTCTAACGATTACAAAAAAAACAAGTAAGATTTTGGTGATCAATCACTGATTACTGTTATTATATTACGATTTCTTAGTGCGCAGCTTGTTCCAGTAGTCCAAACGTTTTGATATTTCTCGCTCAAACCCTTTTGTTTGTGGACGATAAAACGTTTGACGCGCCAAATCATCCGGAAAACAATTTTGCCCAGAAAAACTACCTTTTTCGTCGTGATCATAAGAGTAGCCTTTACCGTAACCTAGTTTTTGCATCATCTCAGTCGTTGGATTCAACATGTGTCTTGGAGGCATCAGTGAACCTGTTTCGCTCGCCACCTTGCGTGATATTTTCTCAGCCAAATAAGCCGCATTAGACTTTGGTGCAGTCGCTAAATAAATAATACACTGTACCAAGGCTAACTCTCCCTCTGGAGTTCCTAACCTCTCGTACGCTTGCCAAGCATTAACTGCTTGGGTCAGAGCTTGTGGATCAGCAAGGCCTATATCTTCAACCGAGAAACGCACAAGCCGACGAGCTATATAATTTGGGTCCTCTCCGCCTGCAATCATACGAGAAAACCAATACAAAGCCCCATCTGTATCAGAACTTCGTAACGACTTATGCAAGGCACTTATTAAGTTATAATGCGTTTCTTGGGATTTATCATAGAGAGGCACACGCTTCTGCACCGCATTACTCAACGCTGTTGTATCCAAAATTTCATCAAAAGGTAACTTCAGAAGAACCTCAGCCATATTTAGAAGATAACGCCCATCACCATCAGCCATTGCAAGGAGTGACGCGCGTGCACTCTTATCAAGCGGCAATCTCTTTCCTTCCCTTGTCTCAGAGCGGCGTAATAACTCTTCAAGAGCATTATTATCAAGCCGATTAAGAACCAGTACCTGACAACGTGAAAGCAATGAAGCATTTAGCTCAAAAGATGGATTTTCTGTAGTTGCACCAATTAAAATTATAGTACCGTCTTCAACATGAGGTAAAAAAAAGTCTTGCTGGGCTCTATTAAATCTGTGCACCTCATCAACAAATAATAATGTCCCTTGGCCTTCCAGTCGACGACGCTTGGCAGTTTTAAATACTGTTCTAAGTTCAGCAACGCTTGAGAATATAGCTGACAGGATATCAAAATGTAAATTGGTTTGCTCAGCAAGTAACCTAGCAATGGTCGTCTTACCTGTTCCAGGCGGCCCCCACAATATTGTTGATGTTACGGTTCCTGCATCTTTCATTCTGCCGATTGGTTTATCGTCTGCTAACAAGTGATCCTGTCCAACAACATCTTTAAGAGCTAGCGGGCGCAAGCGGTCAGCAAGAGGGCGTGGAGCTTGAGTTTCAAAAAGCGCACTCACCTGTCAACCACAACTTTTTTGACCTTACCCTCACGTTTAATACTAATTACCCACCTATCAGTTCGTTTTTTAAGAAAACTTTCTAAGCTAACGGTATTTTTCATCGCTTTGGAATTTATTTCAATAATTTGATCACCAATGCGAAGTCCTAAACGAGAGGCAAAACCACGCTCTTCAAGGCTGATTACATAAATACCCTCTTCATAAATCTCCAAGCCAAGTTCATCAGCTAGTGCTGGAGACATATTAGCGACCACTACACCAGACAATGGCTGATTGCCAGTCAGTGTTCGAATATCTCTTGGAGGATCCTCTGG
Source organism: Rhodospirillaceae bacterium (assembly GCA_902598645.1). Classification (GTDB taxonomy): domain Bacteria; phylum Pseudomonadota; class Alphaproteobacteria; order Rhodospirillales; family JABHCV01; genus JACNJU01. The sequence continues at coordinate 15,039 of CACKCT010000008.1, forward strand.
AGGAGCCATGAGAATTAAATCAAGAACTTTCTCACGACCATTTCTCAAAACTGTCAGTTTCACTCTTTCACCAATTACAAGCGTAGCTATACGGTACCTCAATTCCTTGGGCTTATTAATTAACTTACCATCTATACTTAGAAGAACGTCACCAACTTTTATTCCTGCCTTTTTTGCTGGGCTCATTGGATTTACATTTTTTACTAGAACACCCATGGGTCGCGACATGTTCAATGTCGCAGCAATATCGGATGTTACGGTCTGAGAAGATAGCCCGAGCCAAGCCCGGACAATTCTGCCACCTTTTACCATACCTGAGACAACAGCGCTCACCATATTTGACGGTATAGCAAAACCAATACCAAGTGAACCTCCGCTCTTTGAAAAAATAGCTGTATTTATACCGACAAGCCTACCATCCATTCCTATCAAAGCCCCGCCTGAATTGCCTGGATTAATAGCTGCATCTGTTTGAATAAAAGAGGCATAATCAGATACCCCCTCCTGAGTTCTGGCAAGTGCTGAGACAATTCCACTCGTCACCGTTTGGCCAACACCGAATGGATTACCTATAGCGAGCACAATGTCACCAACCTCAAGTTCGTCAGAATCACGAAAACTTAAGAAAGGTAGCTGCTCCCCCTCATTACTAACACGAAGAAGAGCCAAATCCGTACGCTCATCAGTTCCAACAATCTCAGCTTCAAACTCACGTCTATCGGTCAATACAACAGTTATTTCATCTGCCCCTTCAATAACGTGATTATTTGTGACTATTAAACCATCAGCATTGACAATAACGCCTGATCCAAGAGAGTTCTGTATGCGTTTCTGTGATTGACCCAATCTTGGCACCCTACCAAAAAACTGTCGAAAAAAAGGGTCATCAAATAATGTTGACATACGCCTTCTTTTTACAATCTTACGGGTAAAAATATTGACTACCGCAGGAGAGGATTTTTTTACTAGTGGAGCATAAGAGAGCTCAACCTGTTGACGCGAAAAGGGTATATTTTTTTCTGCTGAAACTTTATTAGCAATAATCAAACAGAATAGTGCAGAAAAGAAAACCAGAAGTTTTTGGGTTGTTTTCATCTTATTAGTCTTTAATAACACGTAAAACCATGGTTTGTGTCTGGACGATATTATTATGAGTCTTCACCAAAACTTCGAGATCTTCTTGTGAAAGGTGACCATCTTGCATTTGTGTTTGTATCTGCGGGTCTAGTGTTAATTCAAGTTTTTCTAATTTGAAGTCAACACCTAAATATAATGCAAATGTGGTGTTGGCCGCCCCAATTTTCTTCCATTCAAGATTTAAATCCTTTGAAAACAGGTTTAACATTTCTGGTAGTACCGGACGAACATGCGTTGGATCGGCCAGATAGCTATCATGACGGGGGTGAGGTACTGCTATTGTAATCAGGGCCTGATTTTTGCAAACCCTGTACAACTCCTTCATTACACCCAAAAAAACATCTGAATCAGCCCCCAAATGCTCAAGAACATGTGTCATCATAACCTCATCAGCTACGCTATCATCAAAGGGCCATGGGAAAACTTCCAGATCTACTTGTTGCTGAGGGTTTGTCTCTATCTCCTTATCCACATTAAGATAGCCTTCTAAATGATTATGCCCACAGCCCAGGTTAAGCTTCATTTATTTTACCTCGCATATTCCGTTCAGATATAATTCATAGTATCTTATACCATAAGATGAGTGGAGTTTAGATTATTAAGAGATTTTTTCTTATGACTTTCATACCAAACGGAGTTTATTTATCATTTCTTGGCAAAACTTAAAAATAGGATTAGTTTTTTAACTGGTACGTTCTGCTTTAATTTCAATAACAACTAAAATTATATAGCGAATATTTTGACATGCATATTCAACCTGTCATTTTATCTGGTGGCACTGGGACCAGGCTATGGCCACTTTCAAGGGCCGAGCACCCTAAGCAATTTTTGTCTTTAACGTCAGAAAACTCACTTCTACAGGAAACCCTTCTACGCTTTAGGTCAAATAGTTTTGAACTTCCTTTAATACTTTGTAACAGTGCTCATCGATTTACCGTTGCTGAACAAATAAAAGATATAAATGTCAATATTTTAGATATCATTCTTGAACGTTATGGTAGAAATACAGCTCCCGCTGCTACTATTGCCGCAATGTTTCTTAGTAAAATTGACACAGAAGCCTTAATATTATTGTTGCCATCCGACCATCGCATCGCCAGTCAAAATGCTCTTGAAACTGCAATCAATACTGCCTTACCGGCAGCCAAAGAAGGTCACATTGTAACTTTTGGGGTCAGGCCCAGTAGACCTGAAACGGGATACGGATATATCTTACATAAAGATGAAATTGGCTTTGCACCTGGTTGTTTTATTATACAACGCTTTATTGAAAAACCCGACCTTAAAAAGGCAGAAGAAATGATAAATAATGAAATTTGCAGTTGGAATAGCGGTATTTTCCTATTCAAAGCAAGCACTTACCTTAAAGAAATCAAACGCTTGCAACCTGCTATCTCTTTGGCTTGTAAAAGGTCTCTTGACAATGCTACCAGAGATTTGGGGTTCTTACGTCTTGACGAAGAGTCTTTTAATAAGTGTCCAAAAATTTCTATCGATTATGCGATCATGGAACGAACAAACAAAGCCGCAATCGTTCCGGTAGATATGGGGTGGAATGATATAGGTTCATGGTCTGAATTATGGGCCATTTCAGATAAAGATTCCGGTGGAAACGTTATAAAAGGCGACGTCTTTGTTGAAGACACTACTGGAAGCTACATTAAAACTTACAACAAAATGGTTGCTACTGTTGGTCTTAAGGATATGGTTGTTGTTGATACTGGAGATACTGTACTGGTAGCTCCAAAAAACCGTGCACAGGATGTGGGTTCAATAGTCCGGCGACTTGAAAAGGAAGGCCGCACAGAGCACATACTTCCGGGCCGGGTGCGTCGCCCTTGGGGGTGGTATCAAATGCTGGACAGAGGGGCATCTTTTCAAGTCAAACGAATTTGCGTAAATCCCAAAGCACGCCTTTCCCTGCAGCGTCACCTTCACCGTGCAGAACACTGGGTGGTGGTTTCTGGTGAGGCCAAAGTCTACTGCGATGGGAGAGAAACTATTTTAGGCGAAAATCAGTCTACTTACATACCTGTGGGGGCCTCTCACCGACTTGAGAACTCAGGTGATGAACCACTTTACTTAATCGAGGTCCAATCAGGTAATTATCTTGGTGAAGACGACATAGAGCGTCTTGAAGATGATTTTGCTCGAAAATAATTTTTTTGAACACTTTTAGAATTTAAAACAGTAAAAAATCGAACTCAATAGTGCCCCACGACCACTAAAGACTATTATAAATTTATTCAGTTTCAGCAAGTTCCTGTTCTGCGACAGCATTTAAACGGGCAATATCCTTTGCCCCTTTTGCGTCTTTGTTGCGGTCAACCAACTCTATAATTGCCATTGGAGCCATATCGCCGTGACGACCCCCAGCTTTAAGAACACGTGTGTAACCACCTTGCCGTTCTTTGTAACGTTCAGCTAAATCAGCAAAAAGCTTACCTACAATTTCGTTATTATTGAGGACTGACAGAGCTTGACGACGGGAATGCAAATCCCCCCGTTTACCTAAAGTTATTAACTTATCAGCAATGCGACGCAACTCTTTGGCTTTGGGTAAAGTCGTTGTAATCTGCTCATGATCAAGCAATGATGTAACCATATTTGCGAACATAGCTTTACGGTGCGAGCTTGTTCGGTTAAGTTTTCGTCCACTCATGCCGTGTCGCATGACTTGTCTCCTCTTTAATTGCTCAGAATGGGTCTTCTAATTTCCTAGCCAGTTCTTCAATGTTTTCAGGAGGCCATTCAGGAATTTCCATACCTAAATGAAGTCCCATCTGTGACAGTACTTCCTTAATTTCATTTAAGGATTTACGGCCAAAATTAGGAGTCCTGAGCATATCTGACTCACTTTTTAGTACTAGATCACCAATGTAGATAATATTATCATTCTTTAGGCAATTCGCTGAACGAACAGAAAGTTCAAGTTCTTCAACTTTTCTAAGTAAATTTCTATTGAACGGTAGTTCATCTTTTTCTTCTTCCTTCTCGATTTCCTGAGGTTCTTCAAAATTTACAAATAATTTCAACTGATCCTGCAATATCCGCGCAGCCAAGGCCACAGCATCATCAGGTGTAACAGACCCATTAGTTGTAACCTCAAGGGAAAGTTTGTCATGGTCAGTAACCTGACCGACGCGACTGTTATCTACCTTGTAACTTACTTTGTTAACAGGTGAAAAAACTGAGTCAATAGGTATAAGCCCAATGGGTGATTCTTCAACTCTGTGTTGAGTAGCCGATACATAGCCCATGCCGTGCTCCACTGTCATTTCCATTGACAGTTTTGCTCCCTTATCCATGTGGCATATAATTAAATCCGGATCCATGATATCAATATCAGGGCCAGTCTCAATATCTCCAGCTTTGACCACGCCTGCACCAGATGAGTGTAACGTGATGCGCTTTGGGCCTTCAACATGCATACGAAGTCCCATAGACTTTACATTAAGCACTATATCTGTCACATCCTCTCGAACACCAGGAATCGATGAAAACTCATGTAGAACATTCTCTATCTGGACAGAGGTAACAGCCGCACCTTGTAATGATGATAATAAAACCCTACGCAGAGCATTACCTAAGGTAAGGCCAAAACCACGTTCTAATGGTTCTGCGATGACTGTCGCACGACGTTCGGGATCAGCACCCGGTACGATTTCCAGTTTCAACGGTTTAATCAGTTCTTGCCAATTCTTTTGAATCACGGATAAAACCTCATGTACTAATTATTAATGACTGACTTTCAGAAGCAACTAAAAGCCGATTATAAAAATTCCGATTATAAATAAATCGGCACAAACCACCTCAGACGCGGCGGCGTTTACGCGGACGACAACCATTATGCGGTATGGGTGTAACGTCACGAATAGCAGTAATAATAAACCCGATAGCCTGTAGAGCACGAAGCGCAGACTCCCTTCCAGAACCTGGCCCTTTTACTTCAACATCAAGGGTCTTAACTCCATGCTCTTGAGCTTTGCGACCAGCATCTTCTCCAGCCATCTGAGCTGCATAAGGAGTAGATTTCCGAGACCCCTTAAAACCCTGCGCTCCTGCCGAGGACCAAGCTATCGCATTACCTTGGGCATCTGTAATGGTTATCATAGTATTATTGAACGTTGCATTTACATGGGCTACCCCAGATGCAATATTTTTTCTTTCGCGACGACGAGGTCGCTGAATTGTTGGCTTTGCCATTATTTATCCTACACCCTTACCTTGTAACTTTTTTCTTACCGGCAATTGTTTTAGCAGGCCCCTTACGGGTTCGCGCATTCGTATGCGTGCGTTGGCCACGTACCGGTAAGCCACGCCTATGTCTGATGCCACGATAGCAGCCGAGGTCCATTAGGCGCTTAACATTCATTGCCACTTCACGCCGTAAATCTCCTTCTACCTGGTAATCATTGTCAATGGAATCACGAACACCTGAAAGTTCCACCTCTGTGAGATCACTAACTCTTCTTTCGATTGGAATTCCAACTTTTTCACAAATCTCAAAGGCCTTCGTGCGGCCAATTCCATGAATATAAGTTAGTGCAATCACCACCCGTTTTCCGGTGGGTATATTTACGCCAGCAACACGCGCCAAAATTGGTACTCCTTACCCATTGGTTTTATACGACAAAGACTGAAACTGGAAATCTAAAGAGGCGAGATTATAGGCGCTCTTTTTCCTAAGTCAACACGCTGTCTTTACCCTATTACTCCCTTTATTTGTTTAGTTACATCATCAATGGCTTTCATGCCATCAACAACCCTTAAAATACCTTGATCTCCATAATGAGAAATTATTGGTTTCGTCTGTTCGTGGTATGCAGAAAGTCTCAATCGAACAGTCTCTGGGGTATCATCTTTACGGCGAACAAAGTCAGCCCCACCACAATTATCACAAACTCCTTCAACTTTTGGTTTCTTATATGTGTCATGGTAACCTGTATCGCACCTTGAGCAAGCGTAGCGACCGGTAATACGTTCAATCATGGCCTCGTCTTCAACGTGAATCTCAATCACATGATCAATTTGGATCCCAATATCAACTAGTATTTTATCCAAAGACTCTGCCTGTGGCGTTGTACGAGGAAAACCGTCAAGAATGCAACCCGCCTTGAACTCCTGACTCCGCAGACAAGAGGTTATCATATTTAGAATTAACTCATCTGATACCAAGGCGCCCTCTTCCATAACTTTTTTAGCTTGTTTTCCGAGCTCACTACCGGAAGCAACTTCTGATCGTAACATATCACCTGTAGATAGTTGTTTTATACCATAGTAATTCTGTAACCACTTGGCTTGCGTCCCTTTACCAGCCCCTGGGGGGCCCAAAAGTATCAAATTCATCACCGTCTTCCTTTGAGTTTTGATTTTTTAATTAGGCCTTCGTACTGATGAGCTAGAAGATGTGACTGAACCTGGGAAACGGTGTCCAAAGTAACGGTAACTACAATCAATAAACTTGTGCCACCAAAATAAAATGGAACTGAGAAACGAGAGATTAAGATCTCGGGAAGTAAACACACAGCAGCTAAATAGGCTGCACCTACGACTGTTAAACGGGTAAGCACTTTATCAAGATACTGGGATGTGTTGGTGCCTGGGCGTATACCCGGAATAAAACCACCATGTTTCTTAAGATTATCTGCGGTATCTTCTGGATTAAAAACAACTGCAGTATAGAAAAAGGCAAAGAAAACAATCATGAATACATAAATAGCAAGATACAACGGTTGTCCACGACCTAAGAGAGCAGCAACCGTGGATAGCCACTCTGGGCCAGAACCTGCACTGAAACCAATTATTGTTATTGGCATTAGTAAAATTGAACTCGCAAAGATAGGGGGGATAACACCAGCGGTATTAAGCTTTAGTGGCAGGTGGGAACTCTCCCCACCACTCATTCTATTACCTTGCTGACGCTTTGGATATTGGATAATAATCCTGCGCTGAGCCCGTTCTATAAAAATAATAAAAAATATCACACCAACAGACATCAAAATTAAAACAACTATTAGTAAAGAAGACAAAGCGCCGGTTCTTCCTAACTCTAAAGTTCCAGCAATAGCGCTAGGTAAATTAGCAACAATTCCTGCAAAGATAATTAATGAAATGCCGTTACCAATGCCACGTGCAGTTATTTGCTCACCAAGCCACATGAGAAACATAGTTCCACCAACGAGAGTAACTACTGCTGTGAAACGAAAAAAAACGCCTGGATCAATAACTGCAGATCCCGAACTCGACGTCATTCCCTCTAGCCCTACCGCTATCCCATAGGCCTGCATAGCAGTAATCGCCACAGTCAAATAACGTGTGTACTGATTTATAATTTTGCGTCCAGACTCCCCTTCTTTTTTTAAGGTAGCAATTTTTGGTGATACAGAGGACATCAATTGCATAATAATAGATGCTGATATGTAAGGCATGATATTCAGTGCAAAGATAGTCATTCGACCTAGTGCGCCACCAGAGAACATATCAAACATTCCTAAGATTCCACCCGCCTGTTGCGAGAAGATATCCTGCAGGATAACAGGATCGATTCCGGGCAAAGGAATGTAAGTTCCCAATCTATAAACAATGAGTGCACCTAGCGTAAACCAAATGCGCTGCTTAAGTTCCTTAGCTTTAGAAAAAGCCGAGAAATTCATATTAGATGCAAGTTGTTCGGCTGCAGATGCCATAAGTTCAGTCCTGCCTTATTCGACCATGCCTTGTTCAACATTAGCTGTTGACTTGGCCTTCAACTTTTTACTATTAGATTTCTGAGTATCTTCACGTGAGGGTTCTTTACCAATATTAACTACGACCTTACCGCCTGCTTTCTCAACAGCTAGAGCAGCTGCTTTAGATACTCCTGAAACTTCAATAATTACCTTTGTCTTTAATTCACCCTTCGCCAAAAGTTTCAGACCGTTCTTTGATTTACTGACAATACCAGCTTGTTGCAAAACTGCATAATTTATGTCTTTTTTGCTATCTATTTTGCCTGCATCAATTGCAACTTGCAACTTACCCAAATTTATTTCAGAAAAATCCTTTGAAAAGGGGTTCTTGAAACCACGTTTAGGTAAACGGCGATATAGGGGCATCTGTCCACCTTCAAATGCTAGCATAGACACACCACTTCGTGATTTCTGGCCTTTATGGCCTCGACCTGCAGTTTTCCCTTTGCCTGAGCCTATCCCGCGACCTACTCGCTTGCGGTTTTTTGTGGCACTTGCGTTATCTCTAATTTCGTTCAATCTCATTTTCTCATCCTTTTGGCTAGCTCAACTATTTATAAAGAAAAGTAAGCTATTGTCTGAGTTCCTAATTGATTTCTTCGACTTTGACCAAGTGCTTAACCTTGTTAATCATGCCTCGAACTGAGGGTGTGTCTTCAAGTTGCCTTGTCTTGTGCATTTTATTAAGCCCAAGACCCTTGAGGGTTTCTCGCTGATATTTTTGACGACCAATGGGACTTCCAGTTTGCGTGACTTTAACACTCCTGTTGCTTTTATTAGCCATCTGCTTGTTCCTTTAACGCATTAGCGCTACTTGCGCGACGTGCTACGATATCGCTAACCTTCTTTCCACGTCGAGCTGCAACACTTCGTGGTGATGAACTACCTGAAAGTGCATTAAACGTAGCCTTAATCATATTATGTGGATTAGCTGTGCCAATGGATTTTGTAACAACATCTTTCACACCCATCGCTTCAAATACTGTGCGCATAGGCCCACCTGCGATGATTCCTGTACCAGCTGGGGCACTGCGGAGAACAACTTTACCCGCTCCGAAATTACCCTCAACATCGTGATGTAAGGTGCGTCCATCACGCAAAGGAACATGTACCATTTCGCGCTTAGCCTGATCTGTAGCTTTTCTAATGGCCTCTGGCACCTCACGAGCCTTACCAGTGCCATAACCAACACGCCCGCTACCATCACCAGCAACGACCAGAGCAGCAAATGAAAATCTTCGCCCTCCCTTAACTACTTTTGCGACACGATTTATATGAACCAGTTTGTCAATTAATTCATCACCACGGTTTTCTTCTTTACTCTTATCACGATTACTTCCTTGGCGACGATCGTTCCTTTGGGGTGTTGGTGTCTGTACCATTTTAATAGCGCTCCTAGAAAGACAAACCGGCTTCACGAGCCGCTTCAGCCAAGGCTTTTACCCGGCCGTGAAATTTATATCCACCACGATCAAAAATTACATCTTTAACACCGGCTTCACTTGCACGCTTAGCGACCAATTTGCCAACTTCACCAGCAGCTTGAACATCAGCACCAGTTTTAATTTTACCTTTGACATCTTTTTCGATTGTAGAGGCTGTAGCTAGTGTAATTCCCTGAAAGTCATCAATAATTTGGGCATAAATGTGCTTACCCGAACGAAAAACAGACAAACGAGGACGGTCGCCACTAGCACGACGAATCTGCGTGCGGATGCGACCTTTGCGACGTTCGAAGAGTTGTTTTGTATTGGACATAATTTACTTCTTCTTACCTTCTTTTCGTAGAATATACTCATCAACATATTTAACGCCTTTGCCCTTATAAGGCTCAGGTGGACGATATGCACGGATTTCAGAAGCGGTCTGACCCACTTTCTGCTTGTCTGGACCCTCAATAGTAATATGTGTCTGGTCGGGGCATTTGATGGTGATCCCTTCGGGAATCTCGTAACGAACTTCATGACTAAACCCGAGCTGCATTACCAAATGTTTCCCCTGAATTTGTGCTCTGTAACCAACCCCATTTATTTCAAGATTACGAACAAAACCCTCTGAGACACCAATAACGAGATTGGATATTACACTTCGAGCTGTTCCCCACATCTTACGAGATTGAATAGAATTACCTCGGGTTTTAACCGTAATGACATTTACATCTTGAGTGATGTCAACATCATCAGAAAAGGTCATCGATAGCTCACCAAGCTTACCTTTTGCGGTTACTTGTTGTCCAACAATGGCTACATCAACACCATCGGGAATTTTAACTGGATTTTTACCAACTCGAGACATTTTTCAGTCCTAACCTAAAATACTTTGCACAGCACTTCGCCACCAACATTAGCGCCACGGGCTTCAGCATCAGACATGACACCACGAGGTGTCGAGAGGATTGAGATGCCAAGCCCATTATAGACGCGGGACAAATCCTTAATTTTTGAATAAACGCGACAACCGGGTGTAGATACTCTGCTAATTTCACGAATCACGGGGGCGCCCTCGTGATACTTCAACTCAATAGTCAACTCTGTGATACCAGGTCGAACTTCCTCCTGCGTGTATCCACGAATAAAGCCTTCACGTTTAAGAACGTCAAGTACGTTAGAGCGCAGCTTAGACGCTGGCGCCATAACGGTGCTTTTTTTTGCCTGTTGGCCGTTACGAATACGGGTAAGCATGTCACCCAAGGGATCAGTCATGGACATATTTTTCTCCTACCAGCTTGACTTTACCATGCCGGGGATTTGACCGGTGGATGCGAGGTCACGAAGTGCAATGCGCGACAATTTAAACTTACGGTAATTACCCCTTGGGCGACCACTAAGTCCACAACGAAGACGTTGCCTTACTGGGGATGCATTACGTGGTAACTCCGCTAGCTTCAGGCGGGCTTCAAACCGCTCTTCCATAGAAAGTGATGTATTCTTAATTTGTGCCTTCAAAATCGCGCGTCTTTTTGCAAACTTTTCAGCAAGCCTTTCACGCTTCTTATTCCTCTCAATAACGCTTTTTCTAGCCATTAGCTCTATCTCCAGTTGTTTCGCCCTTAAATGGCAGGTCGAAACCTCTTAGAAGAGACCTCGCCTCATCATCACTTTGGGCTGTAGTACAGATTATGATATCCATTCCTCGCACCCGATCTACCTTGTCATAATCGACTTCTGGAAAGATGATCTGTTCTTTAACACCAAGGGCATAATTTCCGTGCCCATCAAAGCTCTTACTATTAAGACCACGAAAGTCGCGAATGCGTGGTAAAGCAATATTAACCAAACGATCAAGAAATTCGTACATACGGGCACGTCGTAAGGTTACCTTGCACCCTACAACCATGCCATCACGCAACTTAAAACTTGCGATTGATTTCTTAGCTCTGGTGACAATTGGCTTCTGACCAGTAATGTTTGCCAAATCTTCAAGCGCACCATTTATCAGTTTCTTATCTTGAGATGCTTCACCAACACCCATATTAACAACAATTTTGTCCAGCTTTGGAACCTGCATATTACTCTTGTAATTGAATTCCTTTTGCAAAGCAGGACGAACCTGTTTTTCATAATGTTCCAGTAAACGCGCCATTTTCCATGCACTCACTTATTTGTCGATAACTTCGCCAGATCGCTTCGAGTAGCGAACCTTGCGGCTATCTTTGAGAACTTTGACGCCAGTTCGCGTCGGTTTGTTATCTTTAGGATCAATCTGTGACAGATTAGATGTATGGATAGAGGCCTCTTTTTCAAGGATGCCTCCAGCTGATGCTTGTGTTGGACGGGTATGTCGCTTGATCATATTAACACCCTGCACCAAGGCACGATTATCTTTTGGAAACAAGCGAAGGACCTCACCAATTTTTCCCTTATCTTTTCCTGTGATGACCATAACTTGGTCACCTTTTTTCATTCGCAGTTTATTTGCCATCTTAAAGGTTACCTACTTATAATACCTCTGGGGCTAACGATATTATTTTCATATACTTCTTAGCCCTTAATTCACGCGTCACAGGCCCAAATATTCGAGTTCCAATGGGTTCGCCTTGCTTGTTAATTAATACAGCGGCATTTGTATCAAAACGTATTGCAGTTCCATCAGTACGTTTGATCTCCTTGGCAGTACGAACTACAACCGCCTGAACAACATCGCCTTTTTTTACTCGGCCACGTGGAATAGCTTCTTTAATGGAGACAACGATAACATCACCAACGTAAGCATATTTCCTTTTGGAGCCACCCAGCACCTTGATACACTGCACACGGCGTGCACCAGAATTATCAGCCACTTCCAAGTTAGTTTCTACCTGGATCATCTTTTCTTCCTTCTACTCGTCAACAAAGACTGGCCTTATTGAACTTGCCCGGTGACAACTTCCCACTTCTTACGTTTTGACAATGGTCGACTCTCACGTATTTTTACCACGTCGCCAACCTTCACCTTATTTGTTTCATCATGTGCAGCATACTTCTTTGAGCGTCGAATGAACTTTTTATATAGCGCATGCTTGAATTTCCGTTCTACTTTGACAGTAACGGTCTTGTCCATCTTATCGCTAACCACCACACCCTGCAGTATTCTTTTCGGCATTAACAGTTACCTCACTTATTCATAACCCAGTCTCAGACTTCGCCATATCGAGCTCGCCAAGTATTGTTTTAATGCGTGCGATACCTCTGGTTACCTGACGGCAACGCGCTGTGTTTTCTAATTGACCACTTGCAGCTTGAAAACGAAGGTTAAACGACTCCTTTCTAAGCCCAAGGAGTTCTTCTTTTAACTCATCCCTCGATTTAGCTCTTAGGTCTGCGGCCTTCAGGCTATCAGCCATTCCTCAACTCCTCTTCGCCAAGACGTGTTACAAAGCGTGTCGACAATGGTAGTTTTGCTGCAGCAAGCTCAAATGCTCTTCTAGCAACTTTAATAGGTACACCATCAAGCTCAAACATTATGCGACCTGGCTTAACACGAGCTGCCCAATACTCAACAGATCCTTTTCCTTTACCCTGACGAACTTCCGGTGGCTTCTTTGAAACTGGGACATCAGGGAAAATACGTATCCAGACACGCCCGGCACGCTTCATATGACGAGTCATAGCACGTCGGGCCGCTTCAATCTGGCGAGCAGTAACACGTTCTGGGGAAGTAGCCTTTAGGCCATAAGCACCAAAATTTAATACCGTGCCACCTTTGGCCTTCCCATGAATTCGACCTTTGTGAGCCTTTCTGAACTTAGTTCGCTTTGGACTGAGCATATGCTTTTCTTCCGCTTAATTCATAAAATTTCGGTTTAACGAGCCGGTTGTGACTCAATCACATGTTTTTCCATAGCCATTGGATCATGAGCCATTATGTCACCCTTGTAGATCCATACCTTCACTCCACACGCACCATAAGTAGTGTGTCCAGTAGCTGTTCCATAATCTACATGTGCACGCAATGTGTGCAAGGGCACCCGGCCTTCATGATACCAAACATCTCGCGCTATTTCAGCACCTCCAAGACGGCCAGAACAATAAATACGAATACCTTCCGCCCCCAAACGCATAGCAGATTGAACAACTCGTTTCATAGCACGACGGACAGAAACGCGCCTTTCCATTTGTTGGGCAACATTTTCTGCAATTAGTTGAGCGTCAATTTCAGGCTTACGGATTTCAACAATATTCACGTGAACTTCTGATCCTGTCATTTTGGAAAGTTCGAGACGAAGTTTCTCAATATCAGTACCTTTCTTTCCAATAATAACTCCAGGACGAGCCGTATGAATTGTAATACGTGCTTTTTTAGCAGGGCGTTCGATAACTACCTTTGAAACACCCGCTTGAGAAAGGCGACTATGCAGAAGTTTTCTAATACGCAAGTCCTCGTGTAACATATCAGCATAGTTTTCATCTGCGTACCATCGCGAATCCCAAGTGCGAATTATACCAAGCCGAAGACCAACTGGATTGACTTTTTGACCCATTTAAGCTGTCTCCTCACGTTCGCGTACAATAACCCGAAGGTTACTGAAAGGTTTCAAGATTTTACCAGTACGGCCACGAGCTCGTGCCCTCCAGCGTTTCATAACCATAGTTCGACCGACATAAGCCTCAGCAACATACAATCTGTCAACATCCAAGTCATGATTGTTTTCCGCATTTGCGATTGCAGACTCAAGAACTTTTTTTACTTCCTGAGCGATGCGGCGCTTGGAAAAGGTTAATTCCGAAATTGCTTTCTCACAATCCAAACCACGTATCAAAGCGACTACTAAGTTAAGCTTCTGAGCACTCACACGTATGTGCTTGGAAAAAGCCATTGCTTCATTATCGGCATATGGACGTGGTATTGATTTTTTCCCCATGACTATACCCTCTTAGCCTTCTTGTCGGCAGCATGACCTAGATAGGTACGAGTGGGCGAGAACTCACCCATCTTGTGACCAATCATATCTTCTGTGATCAAAACAGGAATAAATTTGTGACCATTATGAACGCCAAACGTCAGACCTACAAATTGTGGTAAAACAGTTGATCGACGTGACCATGTTTTGATCACTTCATTACGACCACCAGCGCGGACTGTCTCTGCTTTCTTGAGAAGATAACCGTCTACGAACGGTCCTTTCCACACGGAACGAGCCACTATCGCCTCCTACTTCTTACTATGACGGCGACGCATAATTAGGCGGTCCGTTTTCTTGTTACTGCGGGTACGCTTTCCCTTAGTTGGCTTTCCCCAGGGGGTTACAGGATGGCGACCACCGGACGTTCTTCCTTCTCCACCTCCATGTGGGTGATCAATTGGATTCATCGCCACACCCCTAACTGAAGGGCGTTTTCCAAGCCAACGATTACGACCAGCCTTTCCCAGCTTGATGTTTTGCTGATCTGGATTCGATACTGCTCCTACTGTAGCCATGCATTCGCCACGAACCATACGCAATTCGCCAGAACTAAGCCGAAGTTGAACGTAACCTTGATCCTTACCAATAAGCTGCACGTATGTGCCTGCGCTACGTGCTATCTGAGCGCCTTTACCTGGTTTCATCTCAATATTATGAATGATTGTGCCTACTGGTATATTTTTCATTGGCAGGGCGTTTCCTGGTCTAATATCTACCTGTTCACCTGACACAATTTTGTCACCAATTGCCAAACGCTGTGGCGCAATGATATACTGACGTTCTCCATCTTCATAATTTATTAGAGCAATAAATGCTGTTCGATTTGGATCATATTCCAAACGCTCAACAGTACCAATTACATTAAATTTTTTTCTTCTGAAATCAATCAAACGATAGCGTCGCTTGTGCCCCCCGCCGCGACGACGAGCAGTGATTTGACCAGTATTATTACGCCCCCCCTTTTTGCGAAGACCATGCGTAAGCGCCTTTTCAGGTTTACCAGTCCACAGATCTTCACGCTTTACTAAAACTAGTCCACGGCGACCTGGTGTAGTTGGTTTGAATTGCTTAAGTGCCATGATTAACCTTATACCCCTGTCGAAACATCAATGGACTGGCCCTCTGCGAGAGTCACAATTGCTTTTTTGTTATCAATTCGTTTACCAGGACGGCCTCGGAACCTTTTCGTTTTACCCTTAGATATAAGTGTGTTTACAGCCGTCACTTCCACTTTAAATAAATCCTCAACTGCTTTTTTTATCTCAGGCTTACTTGCATTCATTGGAACGCGAAAGCTGACCTGATTAAATTCAGTTATTAGTGTTGATTTTTCGGTGATTATAGGAGAGCGGATTAATTCATATTTACGCTCCGGGCTGGGTGTTATCCTGCCACTATATTTGCTCAAGCTCATTTTAAACGCTCCACAAGTTTCTGAACAGCAACCTTTGTTAAAACAAGCGTATCCCTACGTAAGATATCATATACGTTTGCGCCTTGACTCGACAAAACGTCAATGTCAGCAATATTACGCGTGGCCAGTTGGAAATTATTATCAAGATCACTTCCATCAATGACCAAGGCTCTTCCCCAACCAAGTTTTATTAAACTTTTCTTGAAATCGGCTGTTTTTGCACTTTTTAGCTTTGCATTCTCAAGAATAACAAGCTTTCCTTCCGCTTGCTTTGATGATAAGGCGGATCTAAGTGCGAGTTTACGAACTTTTTTTTGTAAACTAAAGCCATGATTACGAACATGAGGACCGAATACTATACCCCCACCCCTAATTTGTGGAGCACGCTTAGAACCCTGTCGAGCATTCCCTGTGCCTTTTTGATTGAATGGCTTCGCTGTAGTACCCTGCACCTCAGAGCGATCCTTGACCTTATGATTACCAGAGCGACGCTTTGCAAGCTGCCAGTTCACGTAGCGTGACATAAGATCGACACGAACAGGGGCACCAAACACCTCTTCATCAAGATTGACTGAGCCCACCTTTTTGTTCTCTATACTGACAACGTCACACTTCATGTTTTATCTTCCTCAACATTCGCATCTTCAGCAGGAACACTCGCAACGGTTGTTTCAGCAGATGAAATCTCTGTGGTTTTCATTTCTTTACCTATTAAAGCTGCAGGAAAGGGTAACTCTGATCCATTTTTACGTTTTACTGAATCAAAAATTCTTACATAACTTCCCTTGGATCCCGGTACAGGACCTTTGACCACTATAAGACCACGAACCGCATCTGTTGAAATAACTTTAAGATTTTGTATGGTTACTTTTTTAGCTCCCATATGACCGGCCATTTTCTTACCTCTAAAAACACGTCCGGGATTTTGGCACTGACCAGTTGATCCGTGAGAGCGATGGGAAATAGAAACACCATGAGAGGCACGAAGACCACCAAAACCATGGCGCTTCATTGCACCGGCAAAGCCCTTACCAATTGAAGTCCCTGAGACGTCTACATATTGGCCAACAACAAAATGATCAGCAGAAATTTCTGATCCAATTTCGACTAACGCATCTTGGCCAACCCTAAATTCAACTAGTTTTCTTTTAGGTTCGACTCTAGCCTTTGCAAAATGTCCCCTCATAGCCTTGGAGACTCTCTTGACTTTAACACTACCTATGCCAAGCTGCAGGGCAGTATAGCCACTCTTTTCATCTGTGAGGTGAGCAACCACCTGACAATTCTCAACCTTCAAAACCGTAACAGGTATATGCCGCCCGTCATCTGTAAAGATACGTGACATACCTACTTTTTGTGCTATCAAACCTGTACGCATAGCTTAAGTTCCTGACCTTTTAGCTAAAGTTTTATTTCCACATCGACACCAGCAGCCAAGTCGAGCTTCATGAGCGCATCTACAGTTTGTGGTGTTGGATCAACTATATCGAGCACCCGCTTGTGGGTACGAATCTCAAATTGTTCACGTGACTTCTTATCAATAAAGGGTGATCGAAGTACCGTAAATTTCTCTGTGCGAGTTGGAAGTGGAATCGGACCACGAACATCAGCACCAGTCCGCTTGGCAGTATTAATAATCTCACCGGCAGACTGATCTAGCACACGATGATCAAAAGCTTTCAAACGTATCCTGATATTTTGGTGTTCCATAAC
>CACKCT010000009.1:0-32333 GCA_902598645.1 Rhodospirillaceae bacterium
TTTCCGCTCTCAGCAAGTCGGGAGCATAACGAAAAACTTATTTTAACCGTTCCCTTTTTCAATTTAAGAGAAACTAGAGAGGCAATATGCGTTTCCAAATTGTTGCAGTTGGACGAGCAAAAGCTGGACCTGAAAGGTCCCTATTCCAACTCTACAAGGCACGTTTGCAGGAACCTTTTTCTCTTCATTTGACAGAGGTTGAAGAAAAGCGTGCTTTACGAGGAAATCAATTGAGACAAAAAGAAGCCTCCTTATTGCAGGGTTGTGTTAATGATGGAGCAATTATTGTAGCCTTGGATGAGAGAGAAAAGTCTCTTTCCAGCATAAGCTTTGCAGGTAAGATAAGTAATTGGAGAGATCAGGGAATACGTGACGTTGCGTTTGTTATTGGCGGGGCAGACGGACTAGATGAGTCAATTCGTAGACAGGCTCATTATGCTATTTCTTTTGGGGCGCAAACCTGGCCGCATATGTTGGTTAGAGGACTTCTAGCTGAACAACTGTACCGTGCACAATGCATACTTTCAGGACATCCTTATCATCGGAAATAAGAGAAAGAATGCGATAAATTCAATTCTCTTTTATAAAATATCAACTAATTTTATGAATTAAGAGTATATATGAATAATTAATTTCTTGATCTCACTATTTATATGGGAGTGAAAAACTATTTTAGAGTAAATCCATGAGACAGTCTCATCTTTTGATTAATAAAAAATGGTATTATATGAGAAGTAAGAGTTTTTTTATACTTATGGGGAAATGGCTACTCAATTTAGGTCATAATAATTCCAGATTTCATATGTTTATTCAAATACACCGACGACTTAATCGCTTAAAATTGTTATATTTGTTAAATGAAAGATTCTAGCAAAATTCACAGACCTGTTGTTCTCTGTATCCTTGATGGTTGGGGTGAGCGAACCGAAAGTGACCATAATTCCATTGCCTTGGCAGCCACTCCAAACTGGGACCGCTATTGCCAAACCCTACCACGTTCACGCTTGCAGGCTTCCTCTCATAATGTTGGCCTTCCCGAGGGTCAAATGGGTAATTCTGAGGTTGGTCACACTAATTTGGGTGCCGGCCGTGTAGTTATGCAGGACTTACCCCGCATAGATTCGGCGTTGAAAGATGGCTCACTTTACAAGAAGCCAGCACTAATCGAGTTTATTAGTAAATTACAGTCTAGCGGTGGCACATGCCATATAATGGGGCTGTTATCTCATGGTGGAGTTCATTCTCATACAAATCATTTGGTTGGGCTGGTAAAGGCCATAGCCAGTTCGGGTATACCTGTCATTCTTCACGCTTTTTTAGATGGTAGAGATACACCTCCAAAAAGTGCTTTAGGTATCATGCAGGATTTTCTCTCAAGTTTGTCTTGTATTGATGGATGGCGAGTGGGTTCAGTCATGGGTCGTTATTATGCCATGGATAGGGATAATCGCTGGGAACGTGTTTCACTTGCTTATGATGTGCTAGTCAATGGTTCAGGTGAGAGAGCACCAGATCCCCTCAGCGCTATTAGTGAAAGTTATGATGACAAAATAGTCGATGAATTCGTCTTGCCCACCGCCATAGGTGATTATAGTGGTATGATTGATGGTGATGGACTTTTCATGGCTAACTTCAGAACTGATAGATCACGCGAAATATTGGAAGCCCTTGTTGACCCAGACTCAAATCATTTTAAGCGTAATCGAATTATTAAATTCGCAGCTCGTACAGGTATGGTGCACTACTCAAGCACACTTGATCGGTATTTGACTGTGCTTTTTCCCAGTATCGAGCTTAAAAATATTCTTGGAGAAGTCGTTGCCAAGGCTGGATTGAAGCAATTGAGAATTGCTGAGACAGAAAAATATGCCCACGTGACCTTTTTCTTTAATGGTGGCAGAGAACGTGAGTTTGAGGGAGAAGAACGTATTCTTGTGCCCTCACCGAAGGTTGCAACCTATGATCTAAAACCAGAAATGTCTGCTTTTGAAGTCACTAGCAAATTACTAGAGGCTATTAAAGAAGGTTTTTTTGATCTCATAATAGTAAATTTTGCAAACGGCGACATGGTTGGTCACACCGGTGTTTTAGAAGCGGCTAAGAGGGCTGCTACAGCGATTGATAAGTGTCTTGGCCATCTGGAAACAGCTGTGATAAGGGCTGGTGGTGTTCTTCTTGTGACAGCGGATCATGGAAACTGTGAGCAAATGTGGGACGATACGGAGAACCCTGCACAACCGCATACTGCACATACTACCAATCCTGTTCCTTTGATAATGGTAAATGGACCAGATTGGGTTAGAGGCTTAGAGGAAGGAAATTTAGCTGATATTGCACCAACATTGCTTAGGCTGCTCAAATTGGAGCCGCCTCAAGAGATGACGGGCAGTAGCCTAATTAAGGAAACTTCTTGAATATACTTATTTTATCGATCATTTGGCTCATCTTATGGTCTGCCACATTACCAGTAATGTCATTGGCGGCGTCAGAAACTACTGACAGTCAGTTGAAAAAAATTGAGAGTGCAATTAGCGCTGGTGAAAAACAACACGAAGACCTGAGCAAAATCTCCTCAGACCTTGGAAAAGAACTGAAGAATTTGAAGATAAAAAGCGTTAATTTAGTAGCAACTATTCAAGAGCAGGAAACTATCGCCTTTAATCTTAACGAGTCTATTCAGCAACTACGCAACAAGGAGAGAGATAAACTAAAGCTACTCGCTCTAAAGCGTAAACAACATAGTTATGTGTTGATGGCTCTGCAAAGAATGGCACGCCATCCACCAGAAGCGATGTTTGTGGCACCAATTAGTCCCTCTGAGACAGTACGTGTTGCTATTTTACTGCGTGCTGCTGCTCCAGCAATTGAGAAAAATGCAATAATTCTGAAGAAAAGCATTTTAGAGTTGGTGGAAATTCGAAACCAGAGTGTTGAAAAACGCAGAAATCTCTCATCTGTCCGGTTGGAACTAAGAGAAGAGCGCCAAAATTTGGAGCGTCTTTTGGCTGATAAAAGGAAACTGAAAAGAAAGACTGATAGTGAGGCCCGGAAACTAAAAGAAAGAATGCGTAATCTGATTGAGAAGGCAACGAATCTTCGTGATCTCATCTCAAGAATAGAGCTTGATCGGTTGAAAAGACAAAAGAAAAATAATGAAGAAGCTAGAGAAGCTTCCCTAGAGAGCACTTTTAAATTTGAAAGAAAATTACCTTATCCCGCTGTTGGGCGCTTGATAGGACGTTATGGTCAGGCAATGAAAACTGGGTTGACCCGAAAGGGAATTTCAATTGAGACTGGAATAGGTGCGCAGGTTGTTGTTCCGCAAGATGGAACCGTTGTATTTGCAGGTGCTTTTAAGGGATATGGGCAACTATTGATTATTGAACACGACGGGGGATATCTTAGTCTTTTGGCTGGTTTGGAACGCATTGATAGCACAATTGGGCAACAGGTGTTATCCGGTGAACCTGCTGGTATAATGGGAAACCCTGATAATGGCCCACCGGTTTTGTATGTTGAATTGCGACGTAAGGGGCAACCTATTAACCCATTGCCGTGGCTGGCCGTAAACAAAATAAAGGTAAACGGATGATAAACAGATTGCCTCACTTTTCTGCCTTTGTGTCTTTTGCTATCTCAGTTTTTTTACTGATGTTGTCAATGGGCGCTTATGCACAGGGAAAACCTGTTAATAATGAAGAAACGTACAGGTTGCTTAATTTGTTTGGGGATGTCTTTGAAAAAGTGCGTACTGATTATGTGGAAAAACTGACTGACGAACAACTTATCGAAGCTGCAATTGCTGGAATGTTATCCTCCCTAGACCCTCACTCAAGTTTCATGAACGCTAAAAGGTACAAAGCTATGCAGGTTCAAACTCGTGGAAAGTTTGGGGGTATTGGTATTGAAGTAACTATGGAAAATGGTTTGGTTAAGGTGGTTTCTCCTATCGATGAAACACCTGCTCACCGTTCTGGAATTAAGGCGGGTGACTTGATAACTCAATTGGATGGAGAACGTGTACATGGATTATCACTAGCGCAAGCTGTTGAAAAAATGCGAGGCAAGGTTGGTACAAGAATTAAATTAAGGGTCCGACGTAAAGGGGTTGACGATTTTGATGTCACAATTACCCGGGCGGTTGTAAAAATTCGATCTGTGCGGTCCCACATGGATGGTTTTGTTGGCTATCTGCGCATTACCTCGTTTAGTTCTCAAGCTAGTGATGAAGTCCGTAAGGCAATTGAAAAGTTTAAGGAAGAAGTGGGAGGTAAGTTAAAGGGGGTAATTATTGATCTTCGCAATAATCCAGGTGGCCTTTTGGACCAAGCAGTTAAGATTTCTGACATGTTTCTTGAACAAGGAGAAATTGTTTCAACCCGTTCAAGGCTGGCAAAGGACACATCGCGTTTTAATGCTCGCAAGGGTGATTTAACGGATGGACTACCTCTTGTAGTTTTGATAAATGGAGGTTCAGCATCTGCTTCTGAAATTGTCGCCGGGGCACTCCAAGATCATAAAAGAGCTATTTTATTAGGTACAAAATCATTTGGTAAAGGGTCTGTGCAAACTATTGTCCCCCTTTCTTCCCAAGGAGCAATGCGTTTGACAACAGCGCGTTACTTCACACCCTCGGGCCGCTCTATTCAAGCGGTTGGTATAGAACCAGACATCGTCGTTGAGTTAGCAAACGTTGAAGTAGTGGCCAGTAGACCAAGGACACGTGAGGCGGATTTGAGAGGGGCACTTGAAAATAGTACCGATAACCCATCTCAGGGTATTGTTAATACAACGAAGGAGGAAAAGTCTACAGACAATAAAAAAAGGGACTATCAATTAGATCGGGCCCTAGATTTGATACGTGGGATAGATTTATTTTCTGGTAAGATTGTTTTGGAATAGTGATGGTTTTTGAAAATAAGGTGGTAAAAGTAACTACCTTCAAGTGCATCAAAGACTAGAAAAAAATATAGACGATCACTACGATGATGTTGACAATGTAGATGTCGATACCCCTGAGATGGAAGGAGGCCTTCGTGTGGGCCCAGGTGAAGAAAAAGAATTTTTGAACGAAGAAACTCGCGCAGATAGCGTGTCTGTTGAGACTACAGATACAGATTCTAGTGATTCTGCTGTTTCAAATAAATCCTCATCAGAAAAGCAAGCTGAAGAGAAGTCGGATGTTGAAGGGGGACAAGTTGAGCCGACAGGTTTAGATGGAAATTTGGAGAGTGACCGAGAGAGCAAGAATACCAACGATCCAAGCTTTAGCGACGATGAAGATGATGATGATGATGAAGATGAAGATGAAGATGATGATGAAGATGAAGATGAAGAGTCAAACTCAAAGAAAAATTTAATCCTTATTTACGGTGGAGCTATACTTGCTCTTATTATAGTTGGCGCATTAATTTGGTATTTTATTTCAGACGACGTTGGTGATAGATCCAATGAAGAAAATACTGGGATACCCAAAGTAGCAGTAGAAATTGCTCCAAAAATAAGACAGCCGGGGGGGTTGAATGCTTTGATTGCAAGGCCAGATGCGGTTGGCACTAATTCCTTACCTACCCAGACGTTGGCACCTGTTATTGAACCTACAGCCTTTGCCTCTATTCCTCCCCCTAATGTTACTGATAGCCCCTTGGGAGAGTCAAATTATCCAGATTTAAGTGAAGAAAGCCCGCATGGCTTGTTGCCAGTAATAGCTGAAGATGGGCGTGAGGCGTGGATAGTTTATGCGAAGCCTTTCGTAAATCAGAGTCCCAATCCACGTGTCTCTATTGTTGTAATGGGGCTTGGACAAAGTATATCCGCTACTAACGCTGCAATAAATTTATTGCCGGGAAGCGTTACACTTGCCTTTGACCCTTATGCGCCCAATCTATCAGATTGGATGAAAAAAGCACGTGCTGCTGGTCATGAAGTTATGCTAATGGTACCACTAGAACCTGGAACTTTTCCCTATGACGATCCCGGTCCACTAAGTCTTATGACCGCTAATGCGCCGGAAGAAAATCGCAACCGTCTAAAAAGTATTTTAGGGCTTACGACTGGATACGTTGGGGTGATGACAATAATGGGTTCAAAATTTAATACATCTGAAAAACATTTGAGATTATTTCTTGAGGCGCTCAAAGAGCGGGGACTTATGTTACTCGAAGGGGTTGTTAATTCAGAAACGCTTGCGCCCAAAATCGCAACTGAAATAGGCTTGCCTTGGGCAGTTACTGATCTTGTTATTGATTCAATCCCAACAAAGACTGAAGTAGATAACCAATTGGCGGAGTTGGAGACGATTCTGGTAAATAAAACTGCTGTAGTCGCCATAGCTGAGGCTTACCCGACTTCAATTGAACGCATTGGTGCTTGGATAGCTGGCCTTTCTGAAAAAAAATTCGTGCTTGCTCCTTTGTCTGCGCTTGCTAACAAACAAGTAAAAAAATGATAGATATTCATAAGGTTGACCTGCCCTATCGTCCTTGTGTTGGGGCTATGCTAGTAAATAATATGAGAAGGGTTTTTGTCGCCAAACGAGCTGATAACCCAGGTAATTACTGGCAGATGCCCCAAGGCGGCATTGATGAGGGAGAGGATCCTCTGCAAGCAGTTTTGCGCGAATTGTATGAGGAAACGGGAGTAGATAAAGTTAGAATTATCGCCAAAAGTAATCATTGGAGGACTTACGACCTGCCTAATGAGTTAGTAGGCAAATTATGGGGCGGCAAATATCGTGGTCAACGGCAGATGTGGTTTGCATTGCAGTTTTTGGGCGAAGATAGTGACATCAATATAAGATCCCATGAAATACCGGAATTTAGTGAGTGGAAATGGGTCAGTTTTGAAGAGTTAGTTAATTTGGTGGTCCCTTTTAAGAAAGACCTTTATGAGGATATTCTGACGGAGTTACAACCGCTTGTGGGCCCATGATTTAATGATGTACTTATATGTTTTCTTTGGTTTTATTTTTCTCACGGTTAGTGCTGACATTTTAGTCCGTGGTGCAGTTGGTCTTGCTCAAAGGCTAAATGTTTCGCCTTTAGTAATTGGCGTTACTATAATTTCATTTGGAACTTCTTTGCCGGAATTTTTGGTTAGCATGGATGCAGCCTTAATTGGGACGTCTGCCATGGCGCTTGGCAACGTTGTAGGCTCAAATTTGGCGAATATGCTTCTAATTGTTGGGGTTGCTGCTTTTCTGAATCCAATATATGTCAAACCTTTTTTGCTTTTTAGAAATACCATGGTTCTGCTTGCCTGTAGCACATTATTAATATGGTTTTGCTGGCTCGGCCCTGTTGATCGTGTTCAAGGTGGTCTGTTTTTGTTGATAATGTTAATTTTTCTCATTTACTCTTATTTCAATGATTTTCGCAAGGGTGGTGTTAGTACCGAGGTCCATGCAGGGGAAATTGAAAATTTTGAAGGGCTAAAATCCCTATGGCAAATATGCTTTGCCTTGTTGGGTGGTTTGGTTGGGGTTATTATTGGAGCTGATTTGATTGTTGATGGGGGTGTTCAAATGGCGCAAGCATTTGGCGTTTCCGATGAGGTGATAGGGTTGACAGTATTCGCTATCGGAACATCCCTGCCAGAACTGGCAGCTTCTGTTGTAGCTGCTATGCGTGGGCATGTAGATTTGGCACTAGGAAATGTTGTTGGTTCTAACTTATTTAATATTTTAATTGTTGTTGGCGGGATTGCCATGGTAGCACCGCTCGAGGCTCCACAACAGCTTCTTAATTTTGACTTGTGGTTCATGCTCCTTGTAACTCTATTGATGCTACCCTTTTTTATTGGCGGTTGGCAAATAAGTCGCGTGGTAGCAATTCAGTTACTGGTTATATATGTGGCCTATATAACAGCACAGGCTTATGGTATTTCTTCTCTAGTTGTAGCTTTTAGTTAATTAGAGATCAAGATGTGACTAAATGAAAGAAACATATAAAAAAACTGTATTGATTACTGGAGCAGCAAAGCGTATTGGCAAAGCTATTGCTCTTGGAATGGCGGCTGATGGCTGGCGGGTTGTAGTACATTATGGTGCTTCTAGGGAAGAGGCAGAGTGTCTCGTTAAGTTAATACGTGGTAATGGCGGGATTGCTTTCAAAATCCATGCAGATTTGAGTAAAGAGGAGCAGGTAGGACTTCTAATTCCATCGGCTGTTAAAATTGCTGGACCAATTTCATGTTTAATAAATAACGCTTCACTATTTGAGGAGGATTCAGCTCAAACAGCTAGCCGCAAATCTTGGGATGCGCACATGCAGATTAATTTGCGATCTCCTTTTGTATTAATTCAGGCATTGTGCGATCAGTTGCCCGAGGGGTTTGAGGGTAATGTTATTAATATTGTTGATCAACGTGTTCAAAACCTAACCCCACATTTCCTTTCCTATACTGTAAGTAAGGCTGGGCTGTGGACGCTCACCCAGACATTAGCCTTGTCTCTGGCTCCAAGCATTCGTGTAAATGCTATTGGTCCAGGGCCTGTGCTGGCTAATTTCAGACAAACGGAAGAAGAATTTATTAAACAATGGTCATCAATTCCGTTAGGTAGGAGCGTAAATCCTCTTGAAATAGTCGATGCTATTAGATTTATAATTAACGCCCCTTCTATGACTGGACAACTGATAGTTCTTGATGGTGGCCAACATCTCGGCTATTCACAAGCGCCACTAAGCGGTGGTGTAATTGAATAATTAAAAATATTGAAAAAGGTGAGATTATCTCATGACCATAAGTCAAGTAGGGCGTGCCCAGTTACGTAGAATTGCTGATGCTCGGGTGGCCATTCGTCACGTTTTTGTACGTAACCTTGTCCTAAATTGCTCCATTGGGATCCATCAACACGAGCGTGTAGCTTCGCAAAGAATACGCGTTAACATCGATCTCGCAGTCCGTGAGGGTGAGACGAATCCGCAAATTGATGATGAACTTTCAAATGTAGTCTGTTATGAAGGTTTGACTAAGGGGATACGTTCTCTTGCATCACGAGAACATGTCAACCTTGTTGAAACTTTAGCTGATGACGTTGCTGCCATGTGTTTAGCTGATAATAGGGTCCGTTCAGCAAGAGTTAGAATTGAGAAGCTTGATATATTTGATGATGCTGAGAGTGTTGGCGTTGAGATTGAGAGATTGAACCCAGAAATTTAACGGCAGGTGTCTCATTTTAAATCGATACCAAGAAGCTATAATTATTATTTTATTGCCTCTAGAAAGTCTTGCAAGCCATTGCAATAAATAGATTAATTATTTCTCAGCAAGTAGAGTTGTGCACAGGTGTTAAAAGCATACTGTTTCAATATTATAAACAAATTAGCAATATTACTCTTTGAACGATTCATAACATGACTTAATTTTGTGATTAAAAACAATAGCTTATATCAATGCTTAATTTTTAGGCAAAGTAGCTTTTCCCTTGGGATTTCTCACTCTTTTCCCAACAACAAGGGATATCCACAAAGTTATCAACAGTAATAGTGGATAGTTCTGTTAAAATCAGAAATATAGCCAGAATTTTTGTGATCCTGTTCGTTGACGTAGATTAAAGTTTCGTTCAAATAGTTCTTATGGCAAAAAAAAAGTCGACAACATACAACACACAAGTAACCGACAAGGAAAAAGTATCCAAACCTAGCGGAGCGGTTATTATTGAAACTTACCTGCGCAACTTAGTTAACACGCCCGGTGTTTATCGTATGATCAACCGCAATGGAGATGTTTTGTATGTTGGCAAGGCAAAAAACTTGAAAAAAAGGGTTGCGAGCTATACTAACCCGAATCGCCAACCGATCCGATTAAGACGTATGATATTCGAAACACAAAGTATGGAATTCGTTAATACTCATACGGAGGCAGAGGCTCTATTGCTAGAGGCAAATTTAATAAAGCGCTACAAACCGCGTTATAATATTTTACTCCGTGATGATAAATCTTTTCCAAAAATCTTGCTAACTAGTGGACATCCATTCCCACAAGTTTTAAAACACCGTGGAGCTGAAAATCTTGAGGGTAGTTATTTTGGCCCTTTTGCCTCTGTTTGGGCTGTCAATGAGACACTAAACATTTTACAGAGAGCGTTTCTTTTACGTACATGTTCAGATAATGTTTTCAACAATCGTACTCGGCCTTGTCTACTTTTTCAAATCAAGCGCTGCTCGGCTCCTTGTGTAGGCCGTATTGGTGAGGCTGAGTATGGTAAGTTGGTGTCTGAAGCGCAAACCTTCTTGTCAGGTAAGAGTCAAAGTATTCAACAAGGCTTAGCTAGGCGCATGCAGGAAGCTAGTGACAATATGGAATTTGAGATTGCTGCTGATTATCGGGATCGGATTCAAGCCCTTACTCGAGTACAAGCCCATCAAGGCATAAATTTATTTAGTGTTGGCGATGCGGATGTCATCGCTGCTCATCAAGCAGGTGGGCAAACCTGTATTGAGGTTTTTTTCTTTCGTGGTGGAAGGAATTTTGGAAATAGATCCTATTATCCCTCTCATGCAGACGATGAGGATGCACCCTCAGTATTGGAAGCTTTCATTGGACAGTTTTATACTAACAAGGAGGTACCTAAGAGTATAATACTATCTCACCGTTTGCCCAGCCAGTCACTCATGTCAGATGCCTTAAGCGCTTCATCTGGAAGTAAAGTTGATATTTCTTGCCCCAAGCGTGGCAATAAGACAAATTTGGTAAACCATGCGCTTCATAACGCTCGGCAGGCCCTAGGCAGAAAGATTTCAGAGAGTGCCTCCCAACAACGTTTACTTGAAGGCCTGGCTGAGGTCCTAGACTTAGAAAAAGCCCCACAAAGGATTGAAGTATACGATAATAGTCATATTTCTGGTACGAAGCCAATTGGTGGAATGATTGTGGCTGGAAACGATGGTTTGTTGAAAAATTCTTACCGAAAATTCAATATAAAAAATACAAATATCATACCTGGTGATGATTATGCCATGATGACAGAAGTCCTGACCCGGCGTTTTTCTAGAGCTCTTAAAGAAGATCCAGAGCGTGTCCGTGGCCAATGGCCGGATTTGGTATTGATTGATGGAGGAGCCGGGCATCTGGGCATAACGCTTAAAGTCTTTGAAAAGTTGGGGATCGATGATGTAGTAGTTGCAGCCATTTCCAAAGGGCCTGATCGAAATGCTGGGCGTGAGAGAATTTTTTTACCTGGCCGAGAGCCAATTTCTTTGTCTGCTCGGAGCCCAGTATTGTACTTTCTTCAACGTTTGCGTGATGAAGCACATCGCTTTGCAATTGGCTTCCATCGTAACAAAAGATCAAAGACGTTGTCTAAATCCAGTCTTGATGGAGTTCCAGGAATAGGACCAAAACGAAAAAAGGCATTACTTCACCACTTTGGATCCGCTTCTGCAGTTGAGGGGAGTGGGTTGTCTGATTTGGAAGCAGTTGAGGGTGTAAGCGGAGCAATGGCAAAAAAAATTTATGATTGGTTCCATTCAGATAGTTGAGCTTAATTTGGTAATGATAAATTTGTCGTGGAAGTTTTATGTGGTTAAATCTGCCTAACATCCTAACTTTTTCTCGAATTGGAGCTATTCCTGTAATTGTCGGCTTAATGTTTTTGCCTTCACCACTTGGAAATTGGTTATCTTTCTGTGTTTATACCTATGCCTGTATCACAGATTTTTTTGATGGTTATTTAGCTCGTGCATGGGAGCAGCAGTCAGCAATGGGGCGTTTTCTGGACCCTTTAGCTGATAAGTTACTGGTTGCGGGTGTATTAATGATGCTGGTAGCTACAGACGGGATTACCGGTCTCTCAGTTTTACCAGCCAGTGTGATCTTGTTTAGAGAAATTCTAGTGTCTGGTTTGAGGGAATTTCTTGCTGAGGTTCAAGTAAAGGTTCCAGTTACTATTTTAGCCAAATGGAAAACTACATTACAAATGTTGGCGTTGGGTTTTCTTTTAGTAGGCTCAGCTGGGCCAGACTTTGGTTCTGTAACGACACTTGAGATAGGTATTGTAGGTCTATGGTTGGCAGCAATACTTACTGTGGGTACAGGATATGACTATATGAAAGCCGGTATCCAGCATATTGCGGATACCAAGCTATGAAAGTTTTTGGTATTACTGGTTGGAGTGGTAGTGGCAAAACCACTTTGATGGTGAAGTTACTACCAGAACTCATTGGGTGTGGTTTAACCGTTTCAACTATGAAGCATAGCCATCATAGCTTTGATCTTGACCATGAAGGTAAAGATTCTTTTAGGCATCGGCAAGCTGGTGCTAGTGAGGTGATAATCTCTTCGTCTACTCGTTGGGCTTTGATGCACGAACTTCGAGGAGATAAAGAGCCTAGTATGGAAGATTTGATAGAGCGTGTGACCCCAGTTGATCTGTTGCTTGTTGAAGGTTTTAAAGAACACAAGCATGATAAGCTTGAAATTTATAGGGAGTCGATAGGCAAACCAATGCGATGCAATGAGGATGATAATATTGTTGCTGTTGCAAGCGACAAAGCCATTCGGAAGCTTCATATACCGGTGATTGATTTGAATAAAACGAGTGTAATTGCTAACTTTATCATAGAGCATTGTGGGCTGAAGAGAGTTTGAAAAATGGTTGATCCTAAAGGTGGCTGCTTTTCTTCTGGTAAAAAGTTGTTGTCACTTGAAAGTGCTCTAGAAAAACTGGAAAAGCTTGTTAGGCCTACAGTAGGTGTCGAGAAAGTTGGGCTGGCGGGAGCATTGTCTAAATTTTTAGCAGAGGATGTGCTTGCTACATGTAATGTTCCGCCCCATGATAATTCGGCCGTAGATGGCTATGCAGTATGCCATGCTGACTTATCTATTAAAGGGGATACTCGATTGCCCTTGGCAGGACGTATAGTTGCTGGACATCCTCTAAATACTGTAGCAAAAAAAAGAAGTGCTTACCGAATTTTCACGGGTGCCGCTATGCCTGATGGTACTGATACAGTATTTATGCAAGAGCATGTTCGTGTAGAGGATGATCAGATTATTTTACCACAAGGTCTCCAACTAGGATCTAACCGTCGTTTCATGGGTGAGGATGTTTGCAAGGACGCAATAATTTTAAAACAGGGTAAACGTATTAGACCACAAGAAATTGGTCTAGCGGCCTCGATCGGGCTTACCGAGCTTTCAGTATATAAACCACTTTGTGTTGCAGTATTTTCAACTGGTGATGAAATCTGTGACCCGTCCTCTGATCTGTCCGAGGGTTGTATCTATGATTCTAACCGTTACACCATTATCGGTTTGCTTACTGAGCTTGGTTGTCAAGTTACAGATCTAGGAATTATTGCAGATAATCAAAAGTTGATATCTGATACCCTTGCTAGAGCGGCTGAGCGTCATGATTTAATTATTACATCAGGGGGTGTTTCAATTGGGGATGAAGATCGTGTTAGGCAAGCTGTTGAGTCACTAGGTGCTATTGATTTCTGGCGTTTGGCAATTAAGCCGGGACGGCCTATTGCTATTGGTACTGTTGCAACTAAATTTTTCATAGGCTTGCCGGGAAACCCAGTAGCAGCGATGGTTACCTTTATGCGAATTGCTCGTATTCTAGTGTTGCGTTTGTCTGGTGCTACTGGTGATATTAGCCCAAATATATATAGTGTTGTCGCTGCTTTTAGTTTTAAACCGCGTGGTGAGCGAGTGGAATGGCTTCGCACACATCTAAAATTTGATGAAAAGGGAAATCTCAGTGCTCATTTGTTTCCAGCTAAAGGTTCAGGTGTGCTGACATCAATGGTTGGTTCACAAGGCCTCGTCGAAATAAAAGAAGGGGTAAAACAAATTGAATGTGGTGACCTTGTTGATTTTTTACCCTACAGAGAAATGTATACATAGAAATATTTCTAGGAGGCTATGTGAAAATTTTTTACTTTTCCTGGGTTCGCGAAAAAGTTGGTATAAGTAATGAAGATTTTTCTCTTCCTCAGCATGTTACGAACATTGAGCAACTTGCGAAGTTTCTACAGTCTAAAGGGGGTGGCTATTCGGATGCTTTTGCAGACCTCTCTGTTATTAAGGCTGCGGTCAACAGAGAACACGTAAAATTAGACTGTGCTATTAGTGAAAATGATGAAGTTGCCTTTTTTCCCCCGGTGACAGGAGGATAGCAGTTGATAAAAGTACAACAAAAAGATTTTGATTATGGTTTTGAAGTTTCTGCCTTGAGTAAAGGTAATCACAGTGTCGGTGGTGTTTGTGCTTTTAGAGGATTAGTTCGTGACATGGTTGGCAACAAACAAATAAATAATTTGAGTCTAGAACATTATCCGGGAATGACAGAAAAGTGCCTGTCTGAGATTGAGGCTGAGGCTCACCGCAGATGGCTTTTGGAAAAAACTCTAATTATACACCGCTATGGTCTTTTGAAACCAGGTGATCAAATTGTCCTTGTCGCTGTTTCATCAGCTCACCGGGATGCAGCATTTGAAGCGTGTCGCTTTATGATTGACTATCTCAAAACCGAAGCGCCTTTTTGGAAATTAGAAAGTACTGCAGAAAATTCACAATGGGTTGAGGCAAAAGATAAAGATAAACAAGCCCATAGCCGATGGCTAAACAACTTAAAAAAAGACAAGTAAAACTTGTTATAATGCAATTCCCGGTTGCTTAAGCTTTACCTACAATTTGATCATAGTCTTCCATTAGTGTTTTGCAAACTTCGCCAGGTATGTATTTATGTTCGTCGATTTCACCTACAGGCGTTACTTCTGCAGCGGTACCAGTAATGAATACTTCTTTTGCATCAGCTAATTCCTCAGGCATGATGGCGCGCTCAAGAACCTCTATGTCTCGGGCCTTGGCCAGTTCGATAACAGTTTGCCGTGTAATACCGTTAAGAAAACAATCTGGAGTTGGGGTGTGTAATTTACCATCGCCCATGAACAGAAAAATGTTGGCGCCTGTCGTTTCTGCAACTTGACCTCGCCAGTCGAGCATAAGGGCATCATCATAACCATCAGCTTCAACCGCATGTTTTGATAAAGTGCAAATCATGTATAAACCGGCCGCTTTGGCATGAACTGGTTCCGTTTCAGCCGAAGGGCGTTTCCATGGCCCAGTTTTTAGACGTATGCCCTTCATTCGTGATTCTGGGGTAAAATATGAGGGCCATTTCCAAGTCGCAACTGAAAGGTGGATGGTAGTAGCCTGTGCGCTGATAGCCATCATTTCACTTCCACGCCATGCGAGTGGGCGTATGTATCCATCTATAATTTTATTAGCTTTACAAGTCTTGATACAAGCTTCGTTTATTTCATCTAATGAATATGGTATTTTGAAACCTAATAATTTAGCTGAGTCAAGTAAACGTTGAGAATGCTCTGTCAGTTTAAAAATATTACCACCATAGGTGCGAACACCCTCAAACACTGATGAGGCATAGTGGAGTGCATGGCTAAGTATATGGATTTTAGCATCGCGCCAATCAACTAAATCGCCATTTAGCCAAATCAGACCATCGCGGTCATCAAAAGAGGGTGCTGTCATGAAATTATCTTTCTTAAGGGAACTAAAAAGCAAAAAAAAGTTGCGCTATTCTTCAACAATAGGACATATATGTCAATAAGACTGACTTATATCTGGAAAAGGCGTACAAATCTGTGATCGCTAAATGTAATCCAAGTGATGCTCTCTCTTTGAATGAAAATGAACTTGAGAATCTACGCCAGTCCATTGAGTTGTTATTTCTGGCCTACAGGGATTTCACAGCTGAGCCTGACGAAATACTCTCCAGGTATGGTTTTGGTCGTGCTCACCATAGGGTTATATATTTTGTTGGTCGAAATCCTGGTATGACTGTTAGTAAACTTCTCGATATTTTGCAGATCACAAAACAAAGTTTGGCACGAGTGCTTCGCCAACTGGTTGAAGAGGGTTTTATAGAAAAACGTCTTGACCATAAAGATGGCCGTCGACGTTTACTATACTTATTGAAAAAGGGGAGCGAGATTGAAATTTTGCTGACCAGACTTCAGGCCAAGCGAATTCGTGCTGCCTTTGAGCTGGCAGGAGAAAATGTTGAGAGTGCATTCAAGAATGTACTGCGGGGCATTATTAATGAAAAAGATCGTGGACGAGTCATTAATAACCTCTAAGATTGACAAGAATAAATCTAGGGTATTTGGGTATTGTTGAGTTATGGATGGTGATCTGCCTCATATTTTGGTTATTGATGATGATAATCGTTTGCGTGAATTGTTGCGTCAGTTTCTAAATAAAAATGGCTTCTGGGTCTCTGTTGCCTGCGATGCTGGTGATGCGCGTGAACGCCTAAAGGGTATGACTTTTGACCTCCTTGTTCTTGATCGTATGATGCCGGGAGAGAGTGGCCTGAGTCTTGTAGCCGATATTCGCAAGTCAAGCATGGTGCCTATTTTAATGTTGACTGCTATGATCGAACCAGAAGATCGCATTGATGGACTCGAAGGTGGTGTTGATGATTACCTCACCAAGCCTTTTGAGCCAAGGGAGCTTTTACTGCGTATCAACAGCATTTTGCGTCGCATGCCACCAAAATCTACTGTTCCTGAAGAAATTCAGATAGGTGATGCGGTCTATTTTTCAAAACGGGAGAAAATCATGCGAAATGGGGTTCATGTACGTTTAACAGATGTTGAGGCAGCCTTGCTAAAGGCACTAGCCTCAAGCCCGGGCATTGTTTTGAGCCGTGAAGTTTTAACAAAAATTACAGGGGCTAGTGGTGGAGTAAGAGCTATTGATGTGCAGGTAACTCGATTGCGCCGCAAGATAGAGCCAGACCCAAAAATTCCGATTTACCTGAAAACAGTACGGGGTAAAGGCTATGTGCTGCATCCTGATTAAAGGGTAACTATGTTGAAACTCTTTCCTAAAAGTTTTTTACCCAAAAGCCTGCTGGGCAGATCATTAATGATCATCATTATGCCGTTGGTATTGTTGCAAGTCATCGCAGGTTATATTTTTTATGAGAGCCACTGGCGCAAAGTCTCACTTACTTTGTCACGCGGGGTTGCGGGTGATATTGCTGCGGTTCTTGAATTAATGAGGCGTGAAAAAAGTAACAATAAGTCTGATCAGATCTTAGATATGCCCGCTAACCATATGGGCTTATCTTTGTCCTATATTGAAGGAAAGATATTATCCAGTCAGCAAATTATAGCACCCGGAAAAATGGAGCAAACTTTGACCAAAGCGCTACAAGAAGCAATTTGGTATCCTTTTGCGATAAACTCTGAAAGAATAGATAGACATGTTGTTATTGACGTACAACTTCCAAATGGTGTTCTGCATATAGTTACAGCACGTAAAAGGCTTTTTAGTACAACGACATATATTTTTGTACTTTGGATGGTGGGCTCCTCACTAGCCTTGTTAGCGGTAGCTACTATTTTTATGCGAAACCAAGTAAAACCAATTCGTCGTCTTGCTGAGGCCGCAGATGATTTTGGCAAGGGTCGTGATGCACGTAAGTTTAAACCAGAGGGAGCGACTGAGGTACGCCAGGCCGCCATTGCATTTATCGCCATGAAAGAGCGTATTCAGCGCCAT
Source organism: Rhodospirillaceae bacterium (assembly GCA_902598645.1). Classification (GTDB taxonomy): domain Bacteria; phylum Pseudomonadota; class Alphaproteobacteria; order Rhodospirillales; family JABHCV01; genus JACNJU01. The sequence goes on from CACKCT010000009.1 coordinate 17,542, forward strand.
ATTACCCAGCGTACAGAGATGCTTGCAGGTGTTTCTCATGATTTGCGTACACCTTTAACTCGTATGAAGTTGCAGCTCGAAATGGCAACAGAAACTTCCGAACTTATAAATTTAAAGGAAGATCTTTCAGAAATGGAAACTATGCTCTGTGGTTATCTTGATTTTGCTAAGGGTGAGGGGGGTGAAAAACAAATATTAACTAATCTAGGTAATCTGTTGGATATTATCGCAACTCAGGCACGGCGAAAGGGGAGTATTATTGATCTGCATGTTGAAGGTGAGATTAACGTGCCTGTCCGACCCAAGGTTTTTAAGCGTGCTATTATCAATCTAATTGATAATGCAGTTCGTTATGCAGAGCACGTTTCTTTGAGGGTTGGAAAACGTGAAGATTTTGTAGATATTATCATAGACGACGATGGCCCCGGAATTCCCGAAGGAATCCGTGAGGACGTCTTTAAGCCCTTTTTTAGAATTGATGAGTCAAGAAACATGGAAACTGGAGGTGTTGGGCTTGGTTTATCTATTGCCCGTGATGTTGTGCGTGGCCACGGCGGAGATATAAAACTAGGCACAAGCCCTGTCGGTGGACTTCGCGCTCGTGTAATTTTGCCATTTTAGTTAAAATAGTTTGCCTCCATTTGGTATTTTTTGCTTGGGACCTATCAGAACGACCTCACTTCGTTCATCAGGAAAACCTAGTAATAATACTTCTGACATGAATTTACCAATTTGGCGTGCAGGAAAATTAACAACGCACGCTACTTGTTCGCCTATGAGCGATTCAGGAGTATAGTGTTTGGTAACCTGAGCGGATGTTTTTTTCTCCCCTATTTCAGGTCCAAGATCAATAAAAATTTTGAAACAGGGTTTTTTAGCCTCAGGATACGGTTCAACACTAAGTATTGTTCCAACGCGGATGTCAACACGTTCAAAATCATTGTATGTGATCTCAGAGCTATCCATGCATCTATTTGAAACAGTCTTTTTGTGATAGTCAAAAGAAAATGTAAATTTTCTATGGATCTCGTAATTTTAAATTTTATTTTTTAGATTGGTTTCAAGAATTTTTCAGAAATAATTATTTGGCAAGTTCGCGTGATTTTAATGTCGCGGCAGCAATAGCTTCGTCTAAAAGTGGTTGCCATCCATTGTCAGCCATCAGGATTCTCAGAGCCTCGGCTGTGGTACCGCCAGGGCTAGTGACATCCTGACGCAGGATTGCTGGGTCTTTACCAGAGCGATGCAAGAGTTCACCGGAACCAGCTACAGTTACCCGTGCTATAAGTTTGGACAATTCCTCCGGTAAACCTGCTTTGATTCCCGCCTTGCTTAAGCATTCTGCAAGTAAAAAAACATATGCAGGTCCACCACCTGATAATGCAGTAACAATATCTATGTGGCCCTCATTTTCAGTCCTTGCGACCTCACCAATACTGCTCAGTAGATGCTCGCACAGAGAGATCTGTTCACTGTTTGCTTGGGTATTAGTGCAGTAAACGGTAATACCGCGACTTACAGCAGCAGGTGTATTTGGCATAGCGCGCACGATTGATGCGTTTCTTCCTAGTACATTCTCATAGTAAGAAATAGTTTTGCCTGCGGCAATCGATAGGTAAACGACCTCAGTTTCAGCAAAACGAGCATAAGAAGGTGCGACAACATCCATGATTTGTGGTTTAACAGCAAAAATGATGACGTTGGGTTTTTTATCTAAGTCAAAATCATCTGGGGAAGCCTTAGTTGCAACTTTGTATTGGGTGCGAAGAGCAGTTGCCGTATCATTATTGGGTTCAATTACAGTAATATTACTAGAAATGACACCTTGTTTAAGCCACCCATCTAAAAGTGCGCCTCCCATCTTTCCGCAGCCAACTAAAAGTAATTTTGTTGCCATGATATTATGCTTCACCAACTGTATCAACCATTGCTGCTTCTATCGATTCCGTTGCGCTTTTCCCTCCAAATAGTACTTGTTGAAAAGCAGGATAGAAACGCTCGCACTCAGTAATCGCTGTGTCGACCATGTCCTCCATTTGACCAAGGCTGGGCCCCCTAGTGCCTCTAAGGAGAAGAGCATGACGATACATAGGCAGACCTTCTTGATCCCATAAACCAAAATGACCTAGCCAAAGTTTCTCATTAATTAAAATAAGAAGTTCGTGAATGTTATCACGGCTTTCACTTGGCACTCGCAAATCAAAGGCGCAAGTAAAATGGACAGCGTCTGCAGTATCATTCCAAGCGAAGAACATAGAATAGTCAGCCCATTTTCCGGGCGCCTGAACAGCAATTTCCTGATCATTTCGACGGTCAGATATCCATTTATTCTCATCAACAATTTGCTCGATTACATCCAATGGATGTTGAATGATTTTTTTGGATGAAAGACGGATAATGGTCAAAGCTATCTATTCCTTAGCTGCAAAGATTAAAACTTTAACTAGTAACTCATAATCAAATGACTACCTTATGTTGTATGTCAATTTGTATTTGCCACTACCTGTAGCCTTACCAAGTGGTGAGTTTAGGTGCAAGGAGAGAAATGTTTTTTAGGGTTTTTTTTGTGGATAACACATGTTTATCCACTGCAGACGTGAGAATTAATGACGAGAACTCTTTGTTTTGGTCTTTTTTATGGTTTTTGTTTTATCATTTTTTTTTGCAGTATTAATTTCTTTTTCAAGATCTTTTATGCGGACTTCTAGTTTTTCTTGCTCCGTTCGGGCCTTGATTGCAATCGATTTGATTACTTCAAACTCTTCACGTTTAACTAGGTCTGCATCCTTGAGCAGTCGCTGCAAGTTTTGACGGATAAAGGTCTCGAGTTCAGATTTAACTCCTGTGAAAGTTGAGGCAGCCCCAGTAACAACCTTTGCTAAATCGTCAAAAAATTTATTGGATGATTGCATAACTACTCATTCCTAAACAATAATAATGTGTATATTGGCTCTTTTTTAGTCCAGTTGCAACTTAAGGACGCTTCTTGCCCCATCCCTAAAGCGGCCTTATAAACAAATTCTAATTAGATTAGAAGGAAATTTTTATGTACTTGATAACAGGTGGAGCTGGTTTTATCGGCTCTAATATTGCTGCCGCCATAGAAGCTCGGGGTCTAGGCAAGGTTGTTATTTGTGATAGGCTTGGTAACGAGGACAAATGGAAAAATATTGCTAAACTTGATTTGATCGACATTGTTCAACCTGAGCAATTGTTTGATTACCTTGGTAGCAATGCACTTGGTGTCAAGGGTGTTATTCATATGGGTGCAATATCCTCTACTACAGAAACTAATGCTGATTTGATCTTTACCAGTAATTTTACGTTATCATATGAACTTTGGGTATGGTGCTCATCCCATACTGTACCGTTTATTTATGCATCATCGGCTGCTACCTATGGTGATGGCTCTCAGAATTTCATTGATGATCAAACTCGTGGTGCTCTTGCTATGCTTAAGCCGCTTAACAAATATGGATGGAGCAAGCACTTGTTTGATCGACGAGTCATGCGAATGATTGAGGACAATGAGATGCAACCACCGCAATGGGCAGGGCTAAAGTTTTTTAATGTTTATGGTCCTAATGAATATCATAAAGGCGCAATGCAAAGCGTCGCTCTCAAGGTGTTTAATCAAATTAGTGAGGGAAAGACTGCAACACTTTTCAAGTCACATCATCCAAATTATGCTGATGGCGGTCAATTGCGAGATTTTATCTGGGTTGATGATTGCGTCAATGTAGTTCTTTGGTTGCTTCAAAATTCGCATGTATGTGGTCTATTCAATTGTGGCACGGGCAAAGCTCGATCTTTTCAGGACTTGGTCACAGCAGTTTTTAGTGCCATGAACAAGGAGGTTAATATTAAATTTATACCTACACCGGAAGAGATACGTGACAAATATCAGTATTTTACACAGGCAGATATGAAGAAACTTTTCTCTGCTGGCTTCGACAAACCGTTCATGTCGCTCGAAGATGGTATCAAAGCCTATGTTGGTGACTATCTCTTGAAAGATGATCAATATCGGTCTTACAAATGAGTTTCTTTGCGCTTCCTTACCCAACTATTGATCCAATTATTTTTCAAGTAGGTCCCGTAGCTATACGTTGGTATTCTATGGCCTACATTTTTGGGTTGCTTTTTGCTTGGCGTTATATGCTACGCCTTGCTGCTCGCTCACCTGATGTCGCTAGTCAAAAAGATGTTGATGATTTTTTGGTTTGGGCAACGCTTGGAATAGTTCTGGGTGGGCGAATTGGCTATGCACTTTTTTATAACCTGGATTATTACATGTCTAACCCGATGTTGGTATTTCATATATGGAAGGGAGGCATGTCTTTTCATGGAGGCCTTATTGGGGTAATTTTTATTGGTCTTTTTTTTGTAAAGCGTCGTGGTATTTCCCCACTTAGATTTGCAGACATAGTTGCATGTGCTGCACCAGTTGGACTTATGCTTGGAAGATTGGCTAACTTTATTAACGGTGAATTGTTTGGTCGAGTTAGTGATGTGCCCTGGGCTATGGTCTTTCCACGAGGTGGTCCTGAGCCCCGTCACCCGAGCCAGCTTTATGAAGCCGTTCTGGAGGGAATTGTTCTGTTTATTGTTTTAGCGGTGCTTTCTAAAACTAAGGTCATTAGCAAACGCCCTGGTGCTCTTTTAGGTGTTTTTTTATTGGGGTATGCAATAGCGCGTTTATTTGTAGAGGTTTTTCGCGAGCCTGATGCTCATCTGGGTACGATAGGTGCAGGGTTGACCATGGGGCAATTTTTGTCACTACCCATGGTTGTTTTTGGACTCTATCTAATTTTAGGCACTGGAAAGAAGATTTGATGACTTATGACTCTTGAAGAAATTTTAATAGAGAGAATAATTAATAATGGTCCGTTGAGTATTGCTGAATATATGGAGCAAGCTCTTACTCATCCTGAGCACGGCTATTATATGCGTCGCGATCCTTTTGGCGTTAATGGTGATTTCATAACTGCTCCTGAGACATCACAAATGTTTGGAGAACTTCTTGGTCTTTGGGCTGGTGTATCTTGGATGATGGCTGGATCTCCCAGTTCTGTTAATCTTGTTGAACTCGGCCCGGGTCGTGGCACTCTAATGTCTGACATGATGCGTGCTGCTCCTCTGGTAGAGGGATTTGCAGAAGCTATTGAGGTTCACATGGTTGAGGTGAGCCCTGTTTTGAGAGCTATTCAGGAGCAAACCTTAAGTGAGGCAGCTCTGTGTGAAACACCTTTTTGGCATAGTGCGTTTGCTGATGTGAGTGAAGGTACATCAATTATAATAGCTAATGAATTTTTTGATGCTCTTCCAATAGAACAATATTTTAAAGCTGGGGATTACTGGTGTCCACGGGTAGTTGACGTCAAACCCGATTCTGATGGGCTTTGTTTTGTCCTTCTTCCTCCTTTTGATGAACCAGAAATACCACCCGGACTCATTAATGCTGAGTCCAATGTGATGGTTGAAGTTTGTCCGACAGCGCTGGATTTGACAGCTGATATCTCGCAGCGTATTGCAGAGTTTGGGGGCGCTGCCCTTTTTATTGATTATGGTCACGTACAAAGTACTTCTGGTGAAACTTTGCAAGCCCTAAAAAATCATAAATACCATGATCCTCTGATTGATCCGGGTGAGGCTGACTTGACTGCTCATGTAGATTTTGCGGCACTTGCGCAACGTGTCTTCGCTTCAGGTGCACGAGCGATTGGACCCATTGACCAGGGTAATTTTTTAAGTGCTTTGGGCATTAATGAGCGGGCTGATAGTCTGCTAAAGGAGGCTAGTCCCAAGCAAGCTGAAGATATAAATTGCGCCCTAAAACGTTTGACGAATGCGGAGGAAATGGGGGAGCTTTTCAAAGTTATGGCCATAGTTCAACAGGGCGCACCAATCCCCCCAGGTTTTAATTTGTAGTCACTTTTGTCGGCTTACTAAAAGATGCATAAAAAGAATATGTTTAAAGCTTCAAATCTTTCTAGGTTAAGTGGGATTCGCCATGGTTTTTTTAGTAGGTTAGGCGGGATTAGTACAGATGTGGGATTAAGTGGCTTGAATTGTGGTTTTGGTTCTAACGATACTTTTGAAAATGTCGAAAATAATCGTAAAATTGCGCTTAAGAGTTTAGGAGCTGTTGACCGCAATCTTGTTACAACATATCAGATTCACTCTTCAATAGCTGTTCGAGTAACAAAACCATGGCAACGAGAACAATCTCCTGAAGCTGACGCTATGGCAAGTGACAGCAAGAATGTTGTCTTGGGCGTGCTAACAGCTGACTGTGCTCCTGTACTATTTGCGGATAGTAGTGCAAAGGTTGTTGGCGCTGCCCATGCAGGTTGGCGCGGCGCACGTGCGGGTATACTTAAACATTGCCTCGAGGAAATGTTAGATCTTGGAGCTCATGTTTCTAACATAAGTGCTGCCATTGGCCCGTGCATCGCTCAAGATTCTTACGAAGTCGGGCCAGAATTTCAAGAGAGTTTTTTGGGTGAGAGTTCTGAAAATATAAGATTTTTTAAGCCCGCTAAAAGAGCAAATTATTTTAAATTTGATTTAACCGGTTATGTAGAAAACTGTTTGCTTGGTATGGGTCTGGCCTCTGTTGAAGGACTTGGGATGGATACTTTTTCTGAACCAGATCTATTTTACAGCTATCGTCGCTGTAACCTCGAAAATACCTCCTCATACGGGCGTTTATTGTCTGCAATCATGATCGAGGATTGAACAAATTTTGCTTTGACTTAGTGCGTAAAAGGTAGTTGTGCACTATGCTGATATTATATGAAATCCAGAAAAAATATTGTACCGTAGTTTCAATCAATGACCCTAAGTGGAGATCGTGGTTCATTACAGCCAAGATCGATTTTTGTCGCCCTGTCGTTGAATATGAATAAGGAGAAGCTACTTTATATGACTCGTCTGTATTTTTACTTGGTGCTGTTAGGGGCTTGTTCCCCAATAGAACTGCCTTTTGGAAATCAGTCTTTAAATGACAGCAGTTTAACTGAAGTCCGCGTAGAACTTGTTCAAGGCCCTGCCCTGCCCATGGCTAAATTGTTATCTAGCTCAATTTCAAACGGTCTTCTTAAGAACGGTATTACAGCATCAGTCGACCCCGATATTGCAAGTCGCTTCGTACTCAAAGGTTTAGCTAGAGCTAATTGGGAGGATAAAAAAGTCCCATTTGTGATGTTGATCTATTGGACTCTTTATGACAGGGCTGGCAAAATTCTCGGCACACATACGCAAGGTGTTCGAGGAGCTCGTTGGAAGTGGGAGTACGGAGATCCCAAAATAATAAGTGCTGTTGGAGAAGGTGCCGCAAAATCTATAGCTGTACTGCTTGCTAATGAAGACAAGCCAATCCAGAACGTTTTGTTTGACGAAGGTGTTTTAATTAGAGGGGTTACTGGCGCACCTGGTGATGGTAATGTAGCGTTGCGTGAGGCCATAGTAAGTGGGCTTCGAAGTTCAAATGTAAAAATAGTTGAGGATACCCGACAGGCGAGCCTGACACTTACTGGTCTTGTCTCTTTAAAGCCAAAAGGACATGCTTTGGAAGAAGTGCAGGTTACTTGGAGTGTCCATACTTTAGATGGCTTTGAAGTGGGTAGGGCGACTCAGGTAAATGACATCCCCAAGGGTAAATTGGATGAACTTTGGGCTGATGAGGCGAGCAAGATAGCTAATGCAGCGTTAATCGGGATTAAGCGTATTATCGGGTTTGAAAATCCGAGTACAAATCAACCAAAAAAAGTTTTAGTTGCTCAGCCGAAATTGACACCGGATTTAGAGCAAATCCCCAATAATACTGCCCCACCGTTGCAATGAAGCTAAATTTTTTTATCCCAAATTATTCGTTTGCTAGAATTCTCGTTTACAGAATGCTAGTACGCTGTTAGGAATAATTATAATTAAATCTTGTGATTTGATTTACCAATACCGTGTGGAGCGGTTGCGAAGTCAAAGAAAAATTGGATTATATTGATCTAATACATATAGGGTCCTGGGGAACTGCCAAGATGAAAATTATCGCCTGCAACTCTAACAGGCCCCTTGCCGAAGCTATATCCGCTTATTTAAATTTGTCCATGACAAAGGCTAGTGTCAGAAGGTTCTCTGACATGGAAGTTTTCGTTGAAATCCAAGAAAATGTCCGCGGAGAGGACGTTTTTGTTGTTCAGTCTACCTCTTACCCAGCTAACGACAATTTGATGGAGTTGCTGGTGACGATAGACGCACTAAGGCGTGGTTCTGCTAGGCGCATTACCGCAGTAATTCCTTATTTTGGTTATGCACGTCAAGACCGCAAGTCTGGGCCTCGTACACCGATTTCAGCTAAATTAGTGGCTAACATGATTTCCACAGCTGGTGCGGACAGGGTGTTAACCATGGATTTGCATGCAGGCCAAATACAGGGTTTTTTCGATATTCCTGTAGATAACCTGTATGCTGCACCAGTATTGACTGGGCACATTCAGGATACAATGAATGGCGAAGAATTAGTCATAGTTTCTCCTGATGTAGGAGGTGTAGTTCGCGCCCGAGGATTGGCCAAGCGATTGAACGCAGATCTTGCTATCATTGACAAACGTCGTGAGCAAGCAGGTGTATCTGAGGTCATGCATATAATAGGTAAAGTTGAAGGCCGTCGTTGCATTCTTGTTGACGATATTGTCGATTCGGCTGGAACACTTTGCAATGCCTCAGTAGCACTTAAGGAAAAAGATGCGGCTTCTGTCTCATCATATGTTACGCACGGCGTGCTATCTGGTGGTGCTGTTGCAAGAGTGACTTCTTCACCAATGGAGACACTTGTGATAACAGACTCAATACAAGCTACCGAGGCGATAAGAGTTTCACACAATATAAATCAGTTGACTATTGCCCCACTAATTGCAGAGGCGATTCGACGAATCAGCGATGAAAGTTCTGTTTCGAGTTTATTTGATTAAAAATCTATTCATTGGGTACAACCATTAATCGGATATTTGTATTCTCGCCAGCGTAACATTCCTCCTGCTAAATTAGCTACTTTCTGAAAGCCAGCTTTTTGAAGGATTACAGTTGCTTGTGCTGATCTGCCTCCTGCTCGGCAAATGGTGATAATAGGTTGCTGGTAGTTAAGTTCATCAACACGGTTTTTAAGTTGACTGAGTGCAATTTGTCTAGCGCCTACAATGTGACCTAAAGTTCCGTTGAATTCGTCCTCTTCTCGTACGTCAATGATTTGTGCTACGTCTGGATGTTCAACAAGCCAGTGTGGTTCCACCTCCCAAAATCCAGCAAAAGTGAGAGACAATTCAGCCCAAGTTGGCTGGTCAATGTTAATAATATCCTCTTTAGGCCGGCCACATTTGAGGTTGGCGGGTATGGCAGTATCAATTTTCTTCGGATGATCTAAGCCTAAATTGTTCATGAATCCTATGAAATCTTGTTCGCTCAACTGACCCCCAAGACGTGGGTTGAAAAATTTTTCCTCCAACACACTTGTTGAAGTAAGACCCTTGTAGTCATGGCCAGGATATATTAGGAAATCTTCTGGTAGGGTAAAAATGTGATCATGAATTGAACGATACAATTGCGCTGCATCACCGCCTTGGAAGTCTGTGCGACCGCAACCCCGGATTAGAAGACAATCTCCAGTAAATACCATTTTTTTTGATCTTAGAACATAGGTAACACAACCTTTAGTATGGCCAGGGGTAGACTTGACTGAAAGGAAGTGTTTTCCAAATTTAATTTTGTCCCCGTGAGCAAGTGCCTTGTGCATGCCCTTGATCCCAGCGTTGGCCGAGACGGCAATCTTACTACCTGTTCGTTTGTGCAAAATCCAAGCAGAAGTTATGTGGTCTGCGTGCACATGGGTTTCAAGGGTATACAGAAGCTTTATGCCCATTTCGTTTAGTAAGGCCTCGTCGCGCATAGCTTGCTCATACACGGGGTCAATCAACACAGCCTCACGAGAGACCTCGTCTGCTAGGAGATAGGTATAAGTACTTGTTTGTAGATCATACAGTTGACGAAAAAACATGGTGTAACTCCATCAAGAGAAACATAGATAGTCAAGAGTGATACTATATCGCTTAAACATTACAATTTAGCATGAAATACGATCAAGTTATTTGGAGTTAACATAAATGTTTCTTCTTTCTGTGTTTGACTGTTGGCTTGCATCAATATAAAAGACTTAATCATTCCTTGATGTCTATTAGTTCAGGCAATCAAAACCGTCAGCACCCCTGGAGGCTGATAATTTACAGAGCATAAATTAAAAGCACTTAATTTTAGGAGAACGCTAATGGCTCAATCCGCAACTATGAATGTCGAGATTCGTGATCGGGCAGGTAAGGGGGCAGCCCGTGCCATACGTAGGGCAGGCCGAGTGCCAGCTGTTATATATGGTAATAAAATAGCCCCCATTATGATTTCCCTTGATCCAGTAGAATTAATGAAACAGATAAGAGGTCCTGGCTTCTTCTCACGTGTTTTTGAATTGGATGCAGGAGGAAACAAAAATCGTGTGTTACCACGTGATTTACAGTTAGACCCAGTTACAGACCAACCGTTACATGTTGATTTTATGCGATTTAGCTCAAAGACGCGCTTAAAAGTTGAAGTTACTGTTATTTTTGAAAACGAAGATGCTTGTCCGGGGTTGCGTGTTGGTGGTGTGCTTAATGTTGTTCGCCATGCAGTCGAGCTACTTTGTTCTCCAGATAATATTCCAGAAAGCCTTGTAGTAGATCTTAGTGGACTTGAAGTTGGTGATAGCGTTCATATCAGTTCAATACAGCTTCCAGATGATGTCGAATTGACTATCAAGGATCGTGATTTCACTGTGGCCACTATAGCTGCTCCTACAGTAAACATTGAGCCTGAAGAAGTGGATGACGTTGAGGGTGAAGAAATTGAGGGTGTTGAAGATGCTGAGGGCGAAGGTGGTCATAAAAGCGATACTGACGAGGGGAACTCTGAAAACTAATACGTCAGGAACAGATTATTATGTTGTTGCTCGTTGGTTTGGGTAACCCGGGCAGGGTTTACTCTAAAAATCGTCACAACATCGGTTTTATGGCCGTGGATGAGGTTGTCCGACACCATTCACTTAAGGTGTATCGTAACAAGTTTAATGGCCAAATTAGTGAAGGAAATATTGGTTCGGAAAAGGTCCTTGTTTTGAAACCCTCAACTTTTATGAACGACTCTGGACGTAGCGTTTTTGCAGCTTCTGTTTTTTACAAAATACGGCCTGAGAATATTTTTGTATTTCACGACGAACTTGATTTAGATGCCGGCAAGTTGCGCCTCAAGACAGGAGGTGGTCACGCTGGGCATAATGGTCTGCGGTCTATTCACAATCACATTGGAGATGGTTATAGACGTTTGCGACTAGGCATTGGTCACCCCGGCAATAAATTATTGGTCAAGTCACATGTCCTTAAGGATTTTACTAAGGCGGATTTTGAGTGGCTTAACCCTTTGCTTGCTTCTGTTGCTGTCCATATCGAACTTGCTTTGATCGGTGACAATGCAAGCTTTTTGAATAGGGTAGGGTTAGACAGAATGGTACCGCAGGTTAAGTAGATGGACAAAGATAATGGGTTTTAATTGTGGTATAATTGGTTTACCCAATGTTGGTAAATCGACACTTTTCAATGCCCTGACATCAACTGCAAAAGCAGAGTCAGCGAATTTTCCTTTTTGCACCATTGAGCCTAACACCGGCCGGGTTGGAGTTCCTGACTCACGCCTTGAAAAAATAGCTGCAATTGGTCAATCTGCCAAAATTATACCAACTCAGCTTGAATTTGTTGACATAGCAGGTTTAGTGCGCGGAGCATCCAAAGGGGAGGGGTTGGGTAATCAATTCCTTGCAAACATTCGTGAGGTTGATGCAGTAGTTCACGTGCTTCGTTGTTTTGTTGATGAAAACGTCACTCACGTTGAAGGTGTGGTTGATCCAGTACGTGATGCTGAAACAGTAGAAACTGAGTTAATGCTCGCAGATTTGGAAATGCTGGAGAAGCGTGTTGAGACCCTCAGCAAAAAGGCGCGCGGTAATGATAAGACTGCAGTTTTGCAACTAAAGATTATAGAGCAAGTCTTGTTTTCTTTACAAAAAGGGCAGCCAGCCCGAACCTTAAAAATTATGAAAGATGACAAAAAAACCTTTGAAATGCTTCAATTACTAAGTGCCAAGCCAGTTCTTTATGTTTGTAATGTTGAAGAAAGTAGTGCTGCTGGAGGGAATATTTTATCCGAAGCAGTCAATAATATGGCTATCAAACAAGGTGCAGTTTCAGTTGTGATTTCAGCAAAGATTGAGGAAGAAATAGCAGTTCTGGAGGAGGATTCAGAAAAAACCGAATTTCTCGAAACGCTAGGGTTGAAAGAAACTGGGTTGACACGGGTAATTCGTGCTGGATATGAACTCTTGGATTTGATTACCTTTTTTACAGTCGGTCCAAAAGAGGCTCACGCATGGACAATTAGTAAAAATGCGACGGCTTCACAGGCTGCGGGGGTGATCCATACAGATTTTGAGAAGGGTTTTATTAAAGCTGAAACAATAGCTTATGAGGATTTTATTGACTACAATGGTGAACAAGGTGCTAAGGAAGCTGGAAAGATGCGACAGGAAGGCCGAGATTACCAAACCCAAGATGGTGACATTATGCTATTTAGGTTTAATGTTTGAGTCTCAACCTCCATTGCCTTTGTGTTCTTTAGGCTGTTACTGTTAATTAATTAAAGGTTCAAACTGACCAAGGAGGTTTTATGACATTGCCTGGCACACCACCTGTCATTGGCGTCATTGGCGGCAGTGGAATTTATGATATTGACGGATTGGAAAATACAAGCTGGCAGAAAGTGAATTCATCTTTTGGTCTTCCATCAGATGAATTACTTTTTGGCAAACTCAATGGGCAGCAGTTGGTCTTTTTGCCGCGTCATGGTCGGGGACACCGTATTCCACCATCAGAGCTGAATTATCGGGCTAATATTGATGCTCTTAAACGGTCAGGAGTAACAGAAATTATTTCTGTTAGTGCTTGTGGCTCATTAAAGGAAAACCTTTTGCCGGGACATTTTGTTATTGTGGATCAATTCATTGATCGTACTTTTGCGAGGGCTAAGAGCTTTTTTTCTACTGGCTTAGTTGCACATGTGAGTCTAGGTCATCCTGTTTGTTCTCGGCTTGGTGATGCTTTGGAGGAGTCCATTAAGACCTTAGGCATTCCTTACCAGCGTGGGGGTACGTATATTGCTATGGAAGGACCACAGTTTTCTACGAAGGCGGAATCTGAACTTTATCGTTCTTGGGGATGCGATGTCATAGGAATGACTAATATGCCAGAAGCTAAATTAGCTCGTGAGGCAGAGATGTGTTATGCAACTGTTGCAATGGTTACTGATTTTGACTGCTGGCACCCGGCGCATGATGAAGTAACTGTTGATGCCATTTTAAAGGTGCTCACAGATAATGCGGATAAAGGACGTGCATTAATAAAACAAGTAACGCCAAATTTAAGTAGCCGTGTTTCCTCATGCACGGATGGGTGTCATACTGCTCTTGACTTTTCCATCATCACATCATCTGAAGCTCGTGACCCTGAAATGGTAAAAAAACTTGATGCCGTTGCTGGTCGAGTACTGAGAGGTTAGGTAATGCTTGTAGATGGAAAGCCCACACGTACTATTTGGCTTGATTCTAATTGTTCGACTGTAAATATCATTGACCAGACCCGCTTGCCTCATGAATTTATAACTGTTGGTTTAGATACTTTAGGTGATACTGTAAAAGCTATATCGAATATGCAGGTTCGAGGAGCGCCACTAATTGGCGCAACAGCGGCGTACGGTATGGCGTTAGCCATGGGCGAGAATGCATCGAACGCTGCATTGGATGATGCCTACGCAGCTCTTTACAACGCGCGTCCAACAGCGGTTAACTTGCGATGGGCTCTAGATGATCTGAAGGCTATTCTTGGTCCTTTGCCGGAGAGTGGGCGCAAGAAAGCTGCTTATGCCCGCGCAGCTGAGATTGCGGATGAAGATGTTGAGCAATGCTCTGCATTGGGGGAGCATGGCAAGGTAATAATCGAAAATTTGTGGATTGAGAAGAAACGACCTAAATATATTAATGTTCTGACTCATTGTAACGCAGGCTGGTTAGCGACTGTTGACTGGGGTACGGCGTTATCACCCATTTATAAAGCTCATGATGCAGGAATACCCGTTCATGTGTGGGTAGATGAGACCCGTCCTCGTAATCAGGGGGCTAATTTAACTTGTTGGGAATTGGATCAGCATGGGGTTCCCCACACACTCATCGTAGATAATGTGGGAGGCCATTTGATGCAACATGGTAAGGTAGATCTGTGTATTGTTGGAACAGATCGAACAACTGCCGCTGGAGATGTATGCAACAAAACTGGTACTTATTTGAAGGCTCTGGCAGCTGCAGATAATAATGTCCCTTTTTATGTTGGATTACCTGGACCTACTATTGATTGGACTATCACGGATGGTGTGCGCGACATTATAATAGAAGAGAGAGATCCAGACGAAGTTAAGAAACTAACTGGTTTAACAGATAGTGGCTCAATTTCAGCCATTGCCATTTCGCCACAAAATACTCAAGCTATAAATTATGCCTTTGATGTGACGCCTGCTTGTTTGATTACTGGGCTAATTACTGAGCGTGGTGTTACTGAAGCATCTAAGAAAGGATTGGCGACATTGTACCCAGAACAGGGCCTAAATCGTAT
>CACKCT010000010.1:0-31454 GCA_902598645.1 Rhodospirillaceae bacterium
GCATCAAGAAACTAATTTCTTACGCCATTTAAGTTTTCCAAGAGAAGACTGTTATTTGTGATGAGAAACAATAACCAAATGGTTTTAGCTTGTGTAAGAAAAGATATACAACAATTAAAGGGTAAGTTTGACTAAAGACGAAAGCGGTTGTAAAAGCCCTTCTTATGGCCCCACCCATTTTAATTTTGCGTGACATTTCCTTGACCTTTGGTGGCACCCCTTTACTGAGAGAAGCATGTATTTCTGTGTCCCGAGGTGAGAGACTCTGCTTAATCGGACGTAATGGATCAGGTAAATCAACGTTATTAAAAATTGCTGCGGGGCTAATTGAAGGAGACTCAGGCGAAGTGTTTATTCAGCCAGGAATTACAATTCGCTATTTGCCTCAGGAGCCAAAACTGAAAGAATTTGCAACAACCGGTGAATATGTAAACGCAGGTTTGGATCCCAATGATGATTCTTATAGGGGAGCGCATATACTTGAACAACTGGGTCTAAACGGTTGTGAAGATACAGCTAACTTGTCTGGAGGCCAAGCCCGCCGTGCTGCACTTGCTCGTGTATTAGCACCACGCCCTGATATCTTGCTGCTTGATGAGCCAACTAACCATCTTGATTTGCCAGCGATTGAATGGTTAGAAAAAGAATTAAAATCTATGCGATCGGCAATGGTTTTGATTAGCCATGATCGGCGTTTTTTAGAAAATTTATCACAGGCTACAATATGGCTCAGCCTGGGTAGTGCTAAAAGATTGGATAAGGGGTTTGCCTATTTTGAATCCTGGCGTGACAAGATTGTTAAAATTGAAGAACTCAATCAACATAAATTAAATCGAAAGCTTATTGTTGAAAATCAATGGTTGCTACATGGCGTTTCAGCGCGTCGTAAACGTAATCAGAGACGTCTCAAAGCTCTCAATGTCCTGCGTCAAAAACGTCGGGACACATATCAGCTTCCCAACGTGCTAAAGATGAGTGTTAGTGAGAGTAATGCCTCAGGTAAGTTGGTCGGAGAAGCAAAGAAATTGTCAAAGTCATACAAGGGTATATGTATAGTTAGAGATTTTTCTTTGCGTATCAGGCGTGGTGATGCTCTTGGACTTATCGGACCAAATGGCGCAGGAAAAACGACTTTGCTTAAAATGTTAACGGGTTCTCTCGAGCCCGATGAAGGTTCCATGCAACTTGGTGTAAATCTTAGAATGGTCTCATTAGAACAAAATCGTGAGAGTCTTGACCCTAATTTGACGTTGAGTGATGCGCTGAACGGTGGTGGTGATTTCATAAGTGTTGGAGGCAAGAAGCGCCACATAGTTGGTTATTTGAAGGATTTTTTGTTTGAGCCAAATCAGGCAAAGACCCCAGTCGGCGATTTATCCGGTGGCGAGCGTGGGCGATTAATGTTGGCGCGTGCATTTGCTGTGGAGTCTAACTTTTTAGTGCTTGATGAGCCAACCAATGATCTTGATCTTGAAACACTAGAATTATTGCAAGAATTATTAGCAAACTACAGCGGTACAGTTCTTTTAGTCAGCCATGATCGAGATTTTTTGGATCGGGTTGTGACTAGTGTTATTGCTTCTCAGGGCGATGGTAATTGGGTTGAATACGCAGGTGGTTATAGTGATATGATTTCTCAAGGTGGGACTTTTATAGGAACTTCTGGTGCAGAGAAAAGATTTCGGAAACGACAAAAAGATGTACAAAAAAAAGAAATTAAAGCTAAGTTGTCATACAACGAAATATATGACTTAGAGCAACTTCCTAAAAAAATTGCAGCTCTTGAATTGGATTTAAAAAAATATAACGAAGAGCTTGCTTGTCCAAATTTTTATTTAACTGATCCTAAAGCCTTCAACAAAGTAGCTGATAAGCTTAATTTTATCAAAGAAGAGTTGACTGCTGCTGAAGAAGAGTGGCTTAGACTTGAAATTTTAAAAAATGAGCTGGATTGAGATTAAGAAAGCTTTGTAAGTAATTGACTTAGTAGATAGATAAACACATTAACGTTATCATGTGTTTTAAAATAACCTGATCTTGTTGATTAATTTTTATTTTCAGGTGTTCTAAGAAAAATTGTTAACAAAAAAAAGAAAAGACCACATAACAAAAGCTGTTTGCAGAAGTCTTTTTCTCAGATGAGAAAAGAACTTCTGCATATAAGATTTATCTAGCTTATCCTAGTGATTTTAAAAGAGACTTTAGCTTCTTTTTACTTTTACCCTTGGCCTTTGCTTTTTTTATGTCGGCTAGATTTGACAGGTCATTACCCACTATTACCAAGCCAATCATGCCCATACTTTTGTGTGGTGTGCACCAGTAGTAATAAATACCAGGCTTCTCAAAGGTAATTTTGGCCTCTTTACTGTTTTTCGACTTAAACTTTAAGTTATTGGGTGATGCTACCATCTCCACGTTATGGCCTCTGGTAGTTGGAAGCCAAGTAACTGTGTCACCAACTGCAACATGGATGATTTCTTGGCTAAAAACCATTCTGTTGCCGTTTGAGTCTTTATTCAACATTTCTATTTTATGGTCGCCAGCTAGGGCCGGACTTGCTAGTAAAGAGATAATAAATGGGAAGAGAAACTTCATAATAGATTCCAATACTAAATATTGAGTAAAATCAAAAACAGAATTCTAATAACTATAGTACGCTTAGTGGACAAAATAAGCATTTGAAAATTTTGCATGTCTGACTTGAATGTTTTTGAGGGTCACATTTCTACTTAAAAAAAAATTAGACATATGGGAAATTTTGTTTTTTTGTGTGCTTTGAATATCTAAAGATTTTTCAACTACATACGAAAATAAATAGTGAGGGCTTGTTGAGTTATTTTTGAAGTACGCAAATTCTATAGTTGTTGGTCTTATCAGTTTTGGTTGTATAATTTATTTAATAAAAACAAACTGCTAGAAAGTGATGGACCAATAAAAAAGGCAAATAATATTGTTCCAAGACCAACCTCGCCACCTAGTAACCAGCCAACAATGACTGCTGAGACCTCTATACTGCCTCGGACTAGCGCAATTGAAAGGTTAGTTAGTTGCTGTAAGCCAGTCATTAAGCCATCTCTGGGCCCCGGCCCTAAATTAGAGATTAAATAAATGGCGCCTCCCAATCCGGTTACAAGCACACCAGCGATAGCTTGGATGATCCGCGTCAAGTTTGTTCCAGGAGTAGGAAGGTAAGGGAGTACAAACTCCAAAATCGCTGCTATCACAATGGCATTCAGAATGGTGCCGATACCTGGTAATTGTTTTAGTGGCCACCACAAAAAAAGTACGATAGTGCTTATTATAAATGTAGATAACCCGATGCTCCAACCGCTTAAATTACTAACACCCTGAGCAAGAACAGTCCAAGGACTCACGCCTATACCCGCTGCGATAAGGAGTGCTTCGCCTAAGCCAAATAAGCTTAGTCCCAAGATAAGGTAAACAAGGGTTATAAATTGTGGTCGTAGATTATGCGGTTTAGGAGAGCTCCAAAATAAAGACGGAACTGCTTTTACGGCTAAAAAAGGCAGATTAATTGGCATTTTTAAAAGCTCAACGCACGAAGTCCAATACTACGAATGATGAATATCACTTGCATTCAGGTGACAGTAGTTACCGTATTGTATCTTGTTATACAATTGGCTGTTAATATTCTTTGATACAGATTAATTTTGTGAAAAGTCAAAAAATATTTAATACTACTTACGGTTTTTTTGAATCCAAATTATGTTGTCGGGTTTTTAGTAAAAAGAAAGAGGTGATCTTGGATAGGGATTGATTTGTTTATTGACAAATCATTTTTTTAACTTGTGATCACGGGTTCTGTCTCAAATGAAGCCGGGTCATCTAAAATTTGCCGTATATAGTCAGCAACAGCAGCACGAGATACAATTCCATTTCGCCAATTGTTACGATTCTGGTGAATGCGATATCCAGATATCAAAGAAGAGTTAGTCAATACACCTGGGCGAATAATTGTCCAATTTAGACCTGATCTTTTTATGATTTTCTCTTGAATGGATTTATCGCTGTAAGCGCGCCCGAAAACAAGATCAAATGGAATTTTTTGGAGGCAATGGATTGCATTTTCACTATCTCCTGCCCCAAAACCGGTAACAGCAATCAGCCGCTGAATACCCTTGCTCTGCATAATTGGAATAAGAGTCTGGGTTGCGGTTGAAAAAAGGTCGATCGGACCTGTAATTAAATTTAAGTTCAGAGGAACGCCAAGGGTTTGAATAACAACGTCCACTTTTTCTGTCGCAATTTGTACATCATCATGGTTGAGAGCATCGCCTGATATTTTTTGTAGAGCGGGGCTGTCCAAATTCAGAGTTTCGGCACTACGTGAAAAAGCGACAACTTCATGCTCTGCATCAAGAAGGGATTTAACTGTTTCAAGACCGATGCCTCGTGAAGCACCCATTACTAAAATACGACTCATGGCGAAGGGTTATCCTCAGCAGGTTTTAAAAACTCTAATGTATTACCAAAAGGGTCCTGAATGTAAATACTAGCGGTACCATCTCTGTGCGTTTTGAGTTTTCCATATTTTTCTGCTTCAATTGACTCGAAAGCTATATGAGGTGGGTGTTGAGATGGTAGTACTAGTGCTATAGAAGTGTTTTCAATGTCAAGCATAGCCCATGTCTCATCTTGATATGCAATACTTGCTTTTAGATGCTTCACATACCATTTAACAGCAGAATTAATGCTAGGTACACACAATGCGATATGATGTAATTTCATAAGACAAACCTTTCAATTATGCATACGTTCGTATTGTATTTTCCGATCATGAACTCAATTACATAGCTGAATTGATATTGGAATTGGGTGCATAAAACATTTTTATTTTTAACTCGCCGTAACTAGTTTGCCAGATTTGTGGGAAATATATAATACTTGGTGGTTAACTGTTATTAGAAAAATTTTTGCGAATTTTGAAGAGGTCTTTAGTATCTAACTTAAGACGAATGCCAAGTGTCCCACCCAAAAAAGTAACTGGTTTTTTACGCAGATAAATTTCAATCGCAATAACTTGAGGCCTATTTGCGCAGGCGTGTACGATACGTGTTAAAAGTCTTTCTTGGGTTTCATAGTGGCCATCACCTGCAAGTTGCTCGATTTCAGTAATCAACGGATCATAATCAAAGACATGAGACATCTCATCATTATTGTTCAGCACTAATTCAGGACTAATTGATAAAGTAAGATCGAGTAGGTGGGCTGAAGGGAGAACATCATTTGAGTGATATGTGCCTAAATCACAGATTAATTCCAACTCAACCAATTCAACAGTGCTAATCACAAAAGATGCCTCTTTAGGTGTGTTTAAGTTATTCTTCTTTTAATTTTTAGAAATGGAGTTTGCTACCAATACATTGAGAGGTTTTTTAAAAACGGCCAACCCAAGTTTTCAAAATAAATTCGTTTGGGATTTGAGATTAAAATAACTGAATACAACCCTAACATAATAACCATAAGGTAAAATTAATGGATAATCTTTTTTTAATAACCATATTTACATCATTTTTTACACTCTTTTATTTATTTTTGTCCTTTCGTATTGGTTATCTGAGGGGCAGTCCCGTTATGAAACTAGTTTTTGAAATGGATGAAGTAATTTCTGAAAAAAAGTTAAATAGAAACATAAGGGCGCATGGTAATTTTTCAGAATATGTACCTATTTTTTTAATTCTTTTGTTAATCTCAGAGTTACAACAGCAATCTAATTTTTATTTCCTGCTGACCATATGCATAATTTTTTCATATGGTAGAGTTGCACATGCAATTTGTTTTGCATTTTATGATTCTAATCCTACTTTGAGAATATCAGGAATGATTTGTACTTATTTAGCGCTTGGTGCACTTGCTGTGTATTTGCTCTTAAGATTAGCTGGTGTATTATAGTTGAACTCATTAATTAAATTAAAAAGTACTTGCTAGGTACCAGCTATATGATGTTCTAACAGTTATGTTTGCCGGGATTGAAAAATTGGGTTTAACTTGCTTTTAAGTTAATTTTCCTTTTTTCAATTGTGAAGGCCAACGCGTCCCAGAATTTAAGACGGGATACAATTGCAGAAATGGCGGCATTTTCAGCTTCTATTATTAGTTCAGATTGCTGATTGCATGCATACTCAACTAATTCGAGGCTAGCAGGACCATGTTCATCAGCGTCAATTTCAATATGTCTTGATAGATAATAATGAAATTTTGGGCAATCTATTTCCGAGATATCTAACTGGGATATCAAACCCTTAAACATGTCAGGTATAGCCCTTTCTCTGCCAAAAGCGAAAACTGCTGCGATTATATTTGGTTTGCCTGTTTTGATGTGGTTAAAGGTGCTTTTGACAAAGTTTGCTGATGCTTCAGGCATAATGCCGGATTTGCTGAAGGAACTTTTTGTCATATAAAAATTTGAGTACGAGGCAGCTGATATTGAACCTTGAGAGAGCCTACTTATCCAATTATTAATTTGTTTGACATCGGCACCAATTTCTTCCATGGCATCTAGGTATAATTCAAAATGGCTGACAATATCTTTGCCGTTTAGATCGTAATCTGTTTCTTCAGCCAGGATGATTTCGTTAACTAACCGAGCACATCTGTTTTCCTTTTTGGAGCGATTGAGAGGAACCCAACAGTCAGTAGTAGGACAAAAGTGGTTTTGTAAAAATTTAATCAAGCTCATAAAGTCCCATACAGCGAAAACATGATGCTCCATGAATATTTGCAGGTCATAAATATTATCTATTAAATCACCAGAAATTAGTTTGTGATTGTTTAACTTAAATTGAAGTGCGTTAATTCGATCGAGAGGAAAATTCATGATGTGCCCTAGTAAAATTTTTATAAAGAGGCAAATTAACATTTTTTAGAAAATGTTGAAAGATTCAACCTGAGAATTAAGCTGCAATCCAGCCATGCGTTTTAGTAATTTGTAATATCAAGAGATCTCTAGAAAACATGACCAATAAAGATAGGTTTTTTTTGGGTTTTTCACTTTTGTAAAACTTAGTTCATAGCAATGAGAATTATTGGTAAATGTTTTTATTAACCGGTTATTATCGATAGTATTTTTTATTTTAAATGTGCAGACACTAGTTTAATCTTTTGTATGAGTGGGCCCTCAAAATTGTTGAGTCAAAAAAATTGTTGGGTCAAAAAAATTTAGTCATTGGATTTGTTTTTGAAAGTCATATTTTTTATAATATTGGCCTTATCACTCGACATTAAATGTGCCATGGCCGAATATCGTGAAGAGAGCTTTGATAGAGACTATCAAAGTGAGATTGAGGTGCTTTCGGCTGAAAAAAAATTACTAGTTTTATTTTTTCATCAGGCAGGGTGTCCTTACTGTGACAAAATGAAAGCTCGAGTTCACTCTACAGCTAAAGTGATGAAGTATTACACTAAACATTTTATTATGATGGAAAGTGATATTAAAGGTAATTTGCAGGTGGTAATGCCCGATGGCACCAAGGGAACAGAACGAGACTTTGCCAAGAGACTCAGGGTCCGAGCAACACCTGTTTTTATTTTTTATGATAAAGATGGAAATCAAGCTCTAAGGACAACCGGATATTTAGATTCCAACAAATTTTATCTAGCAGGAAAATATGTAGTAGAAGGTCTTTACAATACAGATAAATCCTTTTTCCAATATCTACAGGACCAAAACTGATCATGGGTTTTTGCTGGCGTACTCATGTTTGGATAATATTTCTGTTAATGATTGCAGTTACAAGTTTATGGGCTGAAGAAAAAAAACTAACACTGAATGCTCTTGATATTTTTAGTTTGATTGAGGCAAATGGAGATCACGCCTTTGCAATTACTGATGCTGATTTTGCAATTGCTCAAGCTAGGCTCAACCAAGCAAAATCAGCCCTAAATCCTGACTTAATGTTGAATGCTGTTGGACAGAATTTTCAGTCGATTGAAAATAATATTGCAGAAATCTATGGAGCTTCTAAAGAGTGCATGCCCGGTTATGATTCTGGTAAAAAAGAATTCGAAGTAGTTGCTACAAATTTTGATACTGTTAGGGCCAAGCTTACTCTGATTTCAAAAAAACATACTGTTCTTCTTGAGGGCCTGGCATTGTTCTATAATCTCCACACCTCCGAACTTAAGTTGCGAGCTTATAATGAAATTCATGCATCTGCATATGTGCGTTGGGACAGGGCTAAAGAACAGCTAAAACTGGCGCAAATTGGACCTGTTGAAGTATCTAAAGCCTTGATGCGGGTTGAAAAAACTCGCCTTGACTATTTTGTAGAGCGTACTCGTAATAACAATTACCGTATGCGTTTGGAAGAATTGATCAATCAGCCTTTGCCGGATGAACTTATCTCGCCCCCAATAGCGCCAGAGATAACGCCCTACGAGGCTGATAGAGAAAAATTTGCTGAGATAGTTTTGAGGCGAAACCCTCAAATGCTGGCTTTGCTCAACAAGTCAAAGGCAGCTGGCATAAGACCTTCTGCAATAAACAAGTTGCCAAGTGAGGAGGATTCTGGAAACGCAGGACACTCAAATCACGACAGGCCTCAGCGTAATTGCCTTGCGTCGAAGGAAAGCCGTATCAACGCACTTATGGAGCTTAAACGTCGTCAACTTCGTACAGAGGCACACATGGCTTTAATGAACAGGGCTGATAATTTTCAACGCATTATTGCTGCAAGGGCAGAGTTTGATTTCGCTCAGAAATATTTATTGCGTAGTCAACAGCTTTATTCTCTTGAACGAGACACTAATCTTGGAGAGGCGATGTTTAAACATTCTCAAGCAGAGGCTGAGTTAATTCGTGCGACTAGTGCCTACAGACTTGAGTCGGCTGGGATTGCTGTGTTATTAGGTGACCATCCGTCTAAAGGTCTGGAACGCAATTATTTAGCATCTTTATTGGGCCCTAACAAAGTTTTCACTGGGGACTTTGTCCCTAAAAGCGGAAGTGGTTTTGGGCAAGATGATCAAAATAAACTTAATTAAGAATATCGAACAATGTATTTAAAAAAAATTGTATGCAGAGACTTTTTATCTATTTTCTTGCCAGTTTTTTTTATTTTAGTTTTATCAAACGAACATACAAAAGCAGAAGAGTACAATCTAACTTTTGCTGTCTCTGGTGTGGTTTCCTCTGTTGAGGCAAATATTGGAGACAAAGTAAAAGTAGGAACTATATTAGCAGTTCTAGATCATGCACCTTTTGATGCAGCAAGACGTGCTGCTGTGGCCACTTATAATTTAGCCAATTTAGTGCTAACCCTATCTGAGGATAGATTAGAACAGTCCCAAGAATTATTTGATGCACTATCCATCTCAGGGGAAGAATTAGAGAAGTCAAAAATTGAATATGCAAAGTCTTTATCTGGCTACAAGGTCGCAAAATCACAAGTTGAAATTGCTACTTGGCGCTTGCAACAGGCGACCTTGAAGTCTCCATTTGTTGGGATTGTCACCGCCATTCCAGGCTATCCTGGAATAGTTGTAAATAACAATGGATTTGAAAAGCCAATCATAGTTATCAAAAAAGAATAATTGTTTCTGTAAAAAGTTATTGGAGTTTGGTTATTGTCAAATTTAGATTCAACAAGTGCATATCTTATTGATATGGATGGTGTCCTTGTTAAAGGTGAGACACCAATTGAGGGAGCTATTGATTTTATTGATCGCCTTCGTGAAAGTGGTAAACCATTTCTGCTGTTTACAAATAATTCAAAATTTTCACCAGAATCTCATTCTACTCGCTTGTCTGGGATGGATTTTCAAATTCCAGCAAAAAATATCTTTACAGCTGGAATGGCAACAGCGCAGTTCTTAGTGAATCAAAACATTGAAGGTTCAGCTTTTGTCATAGGTGAGAGTGGATTATTTACCCCTCTGCAGGAAATGGGTTACACGCTAACTAAAGAAAATCCTGACTATGTGGTTCTGGGGGAGCTTGATACATATGATTTTCGGGCGATTTGTAAGGGAGTAGAATTGATCCGAGAAGGTGCAATATTTATTGCTACAAATCCAGATGAAATCATTCCGGGAAAATTTGGAATTGAGCCTGGCTGTGGAGCTGTTGCGGCAATGATAGAAAAGGCAAGTGGAAAAAAACCCTACTTTATTGGCAAACCTAACCCATTAATGATTCGCTACGCACTAACCACACTTGGGGCTCGAGCACAAGATGCAGTTATAATAGGGGATCGAATGGAAACTGATGTAATTGCTGGTTTGGAGAATGGTATGACGACTTATTTGGTTCTCTCAGGGGTTACAAGAAAAAAAGAAATTGAGAGATTTCCGTACCGCCCAACTCAAGTTTTTAAGTCAGTAGCCGAGATATTTCCTTAAAAAATGGTATTAGACATATCATTATGGTAATTAGATTAAGTCTTGTATTCAGCTTATTAAAAAGATCAATTTGAAAACTTCAATGAGATTAAAACAATTTAACGTTCTCGGAATGCCAATAGAGATATGCGGTAATAATCCAAAAACAGGGTATTATCGTGACGGTTTTTGCCATACTGAGATTGAAGATGTTGGCATCCACACAGTATGTGCCGTTGTTACAAAAGAGTTCCTCGATTATTCATTCAAACAAGGCAATGATCTGATAACGCCGCGGCCTGAATTTAATTTTCCTGGCCTGCAACCGGGTGATACTTGGTGTCTTTGTGCAAAACGTTTTGAAGAGTCAAGATTAGCGGGGTGTGCACCAATGGTAAAATTGACTGCAACTAATGAGAAAACTCTTGAAATTGTCTCTTTGGAGATACTTAAAAAATATCAGATAGACTTAAACTGAGCATTCTTTATTTATGGCAAAAGTATTATTAAAAATTAGACTTGATAGTTTTATGACAAAAATGAGTAATATTGAAAACAAAAGTCGATTTTTTATTAACTTCTTCCTCTTTTCCTGAAGACGAACCATAATCCAGCCATAGCGCCTATGCAGCCATCTGTAAAAATAGCTTCTACTACTTCTTTAAATTCTGGTGTATTCCACGAACCGCTGTTTATAAGAATTTCAAGATACTCTGGGTTCCTAATAAGTGGCGTAACTCCTAGTAGCAAAAAACCAAGAAGCACAAGCTGAATTGAAGAAAATTTGTCATACCAGGAGATGTTTTTGCTCATAAGTAACCCACCCACTGCAATCATTACTACTTTATAAAATCTAAAAAAAACGAAAAAAAATTTATAAATGTGGTTTTTTGAAAATAATTCTAAGAATTATTATTTCGAAATCTTTCACTAACTTGTTTCTATTAACAGAATCTAAACCTAGCTGGTCTAACTCAGATTAATTAGTAATCAATAATTGGTAACATTGATTTTCTATATTTAATTGGCAGTTTATGAATTTTAGGATCACCAGTTTTTCAAAAGCGATGAATTCTTGTATTATGAGTGTTGTTTCTGCTCAGTAGGTATTTTTATTAAAGTGATAAGTAGATATTGGTAAAGTTTGATCTTGGTGCCCCCCGCCAGAATCGAACTGGCACTCTCTTGCGAGAACGGGATTTTGAATCCCGCGCGTCTACCAGTTCCGCCAGAGGGGCACAAATGGTAGAAATGTAACTTAAGATTACAAAAGATAAATTACAATAGTCAACAAGCCTTAATTTAAATTTTGAGATATACTGTTAAATAAAAAAACTTAATTAATTTTATAAAAAATAAATTAATTAAGTAAAAATAAAGTTTTGTAATACTATCAACTTCCTCTTTTTTCCTAAATTCTTATTCTCGCAAATCAAAGATAAAGTAATATTTCAATAATACTAATTTAAGATTTTTGATGCCCAAATAAAAACATGAAATTGCGCTATTAGTTATTAACTGTTGTTTAATGTTTCTTCTATAGCCTAATCTCGTGAAATAATAATTTAAACTGTAAACCTCTTGATCCTTAAGCGAGATACGAAGATGCGTTATGGTACTTTTGTCTCTAAATATAAAATTCAGCGCTCTAAAATTAGTTATAATCTACTAACACCAAAACCAGATCCAAACAAAGAAAATTCATTGCGTCCGGAACCAATCAGAGCATCTCTAAGTGATGCTTATGCTCTGCTAGCACCATATGTTGGAGTGAGAATAAAAGAACAGCTTAAGGCGGTTGTTCCGTTAGCGTTGTATTTAGGCTTATTTCAAGTTTTTGTGCTTGATTATCCAATTCAAGAGGCTACGGCACTTTGTTTGGGTCTTGTTGCAGTTATTATCGGGTTGGCTATTTTCATGGAGGGCCTTAGCTCAGGTTTAATGCCATTTGGAAACATTATTGGAACTAACTTGCCAGCCAAAGCTTCAATGCCAGTGGTGCTTGTAATTCTGGGAATATTGGGAGTTGGAGTAACCTTTGCCGAACCAGCTATTGGTGCTCTTCAAGCTTTTGGCTCTTCAATCGATGTTATAAAAGCCCCATACTTATTTGAACTTTTAAACAATTGGACCCTGCCTCTTGTTTTGATGGTTGGCGCAGGAGTTGGAATTGCAGCAATACTTGGTACTGTCAGATTTATTTATGGTTGGTCGCTGAAGCCGTTAATCTATATTTCAGTAATACCGCTTGGATTTTTATCGGCTTTTTTTTGGTTTAACCCTGACTTACGAAGTATTCTCGGTCTAGCTTGGGATTGTGGCGCAGTTACTACAGGACCTGTAACAGTGCCACTAGTGTTAGCTATCGGTATTGGAATTGCAAACTCTGCTGGAAAAGGGAATTCATCATTGTCCGGTTTTGGTGTGGTTACACTTGCATCCTTGTTTCCAATAATGGCTGTTCTTTTACTTACTCTTTTTGTTTATTCTGTAATTACACCTGATCAAATCATTGCTAATGCGGCGGCAATAAAAGATTCTGTAAATTCGGAGGTTTCTGTTTGGGAGCAAACACCTCTCGTAGAAATAATTCTTGGAGTAAGAGCTATTGTTCCTTTGGTTCTATTCTTAGGATTCGTATTGTTCGTAGTTTTACGATCAAAGTTAACGAACACGCTTGTTACGGTGTATGGACTGTCCTTGTGTGTGATTGGCATGTGTATTTTTAATATTGGACTTACTTATGGATTGGGGGCAATGGGCACTCAAACAGGCCAGGGGTTGCCGGGGGCCTTCATTGAGACAAATTTAGTTGAGTCATCACCAATTTTCTCACATTTAGTAGGTATCATAGTTGTTATTTTGTTTGCTTTCGTTTTAGGTTTTGGGGCAACGCTTGCTGAACCTGCATTGAATGCTCTTGGTCTGACAGTTCAAAAGCTGACAAATGGTGCGTTTAAAAAAGAGATGCTTATGTATAGTGTTGCAATCGGCGTTGCAGTCGGTATTTCCCTCGGAGTTGCAAAACTCGTGTTGGATTTGGATCTTGCAACACTATTATTACCGCTCTATTTGGCTGGTTTAATATTGACTGCTCTTTCCTCAGAGGAATTTGTGAATGTTGCTTGGGATAGTGCGGGTGTGACTACCGGACCAGTAACAGTTCCCTTAGTGCTTGCAATGGGCTTAGGCCTAGGAAAGGCAGTATCCGCTACAGAGGGTTTTGGAATTCTATCATTAGCAAGTATTTGTCCAATAATAGCAGTATTAACAATGGGTCTATTGATAAAAATACAGCAGAAACGCCAATCTGCGGCTTAACAATATTTGATGGAGGTACCTAAAATTGGCTGATAGACATATTATATACTTAACTGACGTAAAGATGATTACTTGTGTGTTACAAAATGGCCTTGGTGAGGAGGTATTGGAGGCGGCCAAGAATGCAGGTGCCCAAGGTGCAACGATAAGTTATGCACAGGGTACAGGTATCAGAGATAGAATGGGTCTGTTGGGAGTAACTATCGATGAACAAAAAGAGGTTTTACGCCTTATAGTTTCAGATGATCAAGCAGACCGCGTTTTTGAGGCAATATATCTGGCAGGCGAACTAGATACGCCGGGTAAGGGTATAATGTATGTTTCAAATCTTGAAAATGTAGCTACTCATATACCTCAAACAGTCGTAGACTCAGTATCAGAATAATCAGTAGGGTAATACCATGTTTATTGAATTAGGTTCTATGCTCTCACTTAAAATTGGAAAAGCTGTTTACGAAGAGCTAGAAAAAGATGAGCGCGTTGCATACGTTTTCCTTGAAAATGGTCGTAGCAATGATCTTTTCGAAGATCGTCAATTCGGCACATTCGGTGAGGCTGCGCTATTGACCGTAATTGTAGATAAAAAAGATGAAAAAGAAATTTTTGAAAAGATTTTTGAGACGTCAAGATTAACTGATGAAAATAATGGCATTCAGTATACTTCCTCATCTCTCGCTAAAACGTCCTTTGAAGGCCCCCGCTGAACCATCTTTTTTCTGTGACAAGAGCAATTAAGTTATTAAAATGTTGGGCAGAAAGTGACAGATTCTTCTATATGCAGTTTATTTAATAATTTTTTCTGAAATTCCCAGAACTAAACTTACTGACAATTATTTCTATTCAAATCAATTTCTGCATGTCATTTTGAAAGTAAGAATGATTGATTTATGTATTATTATAAAAATGGATAAACAAATTGTTTTATAGGGCGTTTTTCTTCATTGTCTTGATTTTGTTTTGTGAGCTGATACGTCTTGGCTTGTTATATGTTTTAAAGTATTGAGTGCGTCTGATACTCACCCCTATATACATAGCTATTTTTGAGTATGCAGCTGTCAGCTTTTATTTCAATTAATAAAGAGAGTATGGAGCTATAATTGCATGCTAGGACTTGTGAATGTAAGGTGTGTGTAACTAGCATCGTCAGGTTTGAAGTGTTTATTTTGAATGGTTTTATGATTTTAGTTTGCAAAACTAGTCTAAACTTCACTAACTAAAAAATCTATTTACTGCGCTTTGTTGATGAAAGACCGTGACCCCCTTTAAAGTGAATAATTTACTTTCCTGTAGATGACTATGCCAGATTGTTATTTGCAAAATTATGACAATAGAAAATTTTACAATTTTATTGGTAGTTGGATTTTTCTCTGTAATCCAATCAATTTTTGGAATGGGCGTACTAGTTTTCGGTACACCAACCTTGTTGTTATTGGGATATGATTTTATAACTACACTTGGCTATGTCTTGCCAGCATCCTTTACAATTTCTTTGTTACAGGTGCTTACAGCACGTACAAAAAAGGTGCCAATTTCTGGTTATCTTTACTTACTTTGTCTGCCCGGAATTGGTATTGGCTTGTGGTTAACTGATGTCATTTCAATTACGTCTTGGACAAATAGGTTGGTTGGAGGAACGCTTTTGATATCGGCCTTGGTCCGCTTTTGGCCTCCATCACAAAAATTAGTTGCCTTCCTTTTGAACAGATACTTACCATTTTATCATTTTTTTATGGGAGTAACACATGGTTTGACCAATCTTGGGGGTGCTCTATTAGCAATATTGGCTAGTGGTAGAAGTAATGATAAAGAAGTCATTAGGTATACTATTGCACATTACTACATTTCATTCAGCAGTATTCAAATGTTGTTTCTTACGGTTTCAATGGGCCATGGTGATTTGCTTGTAAAAAATCTTTCAACAGCCGTTGTTGCAGCTATCGTTTATCTTCTTGTTGGTAATAGAATTTTTAATAGTAGCAATAATCACTACTACAACTTTGCTTTGAGTCTGTTCATCGCAGCTTATGGTATTGCTATACTAATAAAGCTATAATTCTAAATCAAATTAAGTCTTGATATACATCTAGGAAATAATTCCTAATCTTTCTTGGCTGAGACGGTGTGACTGCACAGTTTTAACAAATTAATTGGATTCTTAGGGATAAGTTCTGATGTCAGAAAACTATTTAAACCAAATCTTGAATGCTCGTGTTTACGACGTTGCTATAGAAACACCACTTGAGACTGCAGGGGTTCTTAGTGGTAGGTTGAATAATAACATACTTATAAAGCGTGAGGACCTGCAGCCAGTCTTTTCTTTTAAAATTCGTGGTGCCTATAATAAATTGGTTCAATTGACTGAAAAAGAAAAAATTTGCGGTGTGATAGCGGCGTCTGCTGGTAATCATGCCCAAGGTGTAGCTTTAGCAGCAAATAAACTTTCTATTCCAGCAACTATTGTGATGCCTCAAACGACACCAACTATTAAAATTGAGGCGGTTAAAAACTGGTCTCCACGTGTAATATTGCATGGTGATGATTATCAGGAGGCCTACGCTGAGTCACTTTTGATTTCAAAAAAAGAGTCTCTTACCTATATCCATCCCTTTGACGATCCCGATGTTATAGCCGGCCAAGGAACGATTGCCATGGAAATTCTGCGGCAGTGCAAGGAAGAAATTGACATAATTTTTGTTCCAGTCGGCGGTGGTGGGCTTATTTCCGGTATAGCCTCTTATGTGAAGGCAGTTCGTCCAAAAATTAAAGTTATTGGAGTCGAGCCAGAGGATGCAGCTTCTATGACCCGTTCTCTGGAGAATAACCGTCGAGTGCGACTTGATGAAGTTGGTACTTTTACCGACGGCTGTGCTGTTCGAGAAGTCGGTAAAGAAACTTTTAGACTTACTAGTAAGCTGGTTGACGGGATGATAACAGCCTCGGTTGATGAGATTTGTGCAGCGATAAAGGACATATTCGAAGACACACGAGTAATAGCAGAACCAGCAGGTGCACTTTCTATGGCAGGTTTAAAAAACTATGTCGCAAATAAGGGGATTGTTGATAAAACCTTAGTAGCCATTAATTGTGGAGCAAATATAAACTTTGATCGTCTTCGGCATATTTCAGAACGTGCTGAAATTGGGGAAAAGCGAGAAAGTTTATTTGCTGTAACAATACCTGAAAAACCAGGAAGTTTTCGTCAATTTTGTACAATACTCGGAAAGGTCTCAATAACAGAATTTAATTACCGTTACGCTGATGAGGTTGAAGCAAAAATTTTTGTGGGTGTTAAGCTTACTGGAGGTCTAGAAGAAAAATTAGTATTGATGAAAAATTTTAAACAAGGGGGCTTTCAAGCAACTGATATTTCTGACAACGATATTGCTAAATTACACATACGCCACATGGTAGGTGGCCGTGCTAAAAATTTGGAGAATGAGGAAGTTTATCGTTTCCAATTTCCTGAAAAGCCCGGAGCTCTTCTAAACTTTCTTAATCACTTGGGGGAACAATGGAACATAAGTCTATTCCATTATCGAAATCACGGTTCAGCTTTTGGGCGTGTGCTTTGTGGCATTCAAGTACCAAGAGCTGAAATTGAAAAATTTCAGTACTTTTTAACTAAGCTTGGCTACCCCCATTGGTCTGAAACTAAAAACTCAGTTTACAAGACATTTCTTCGTTGAAATCAGAGCGACTTCGAAAGTGGTAAGGCTAATTATGGCTTTTTCCAGTTCTTGATTATCGTCCAACCGCCATTATGCTTTGCCTCAAGCAAGTACGAATGATTATTATCCATTTTAACATTTAATACTTCCTGCCACTCAGATCTTTGGGAGTGAACAAGAAGATGCGTATATTTTTGGTCGATAATGGTAGCTCGAAAAGCCTCTTTTTTTAGGTCATGAAACACGCTCAGATGGCCTTTGTATATATCATCGCCACCTAATTCGTAACGCGCGATGACGCCTGCCTCACCGCTACCTTGTGGATCTATCACAGACAGAGAACTTCCTTTAGCCAATAGATCCTTTATATCTTTGGCTACTGTTCTATAGTGGGAAACAGGCTGGAAACGGTCAAAGCGTAATTTATTAGCAAAAATAAAAGGAGCCAAAATGATCAGGGCTACGGGAAGCCATGAAAGGCTGTTTGGTAATTTCAAACGCCTCTTGTACTTTTGCCATAAAAAACCTGCTCCGTACGCACTAAATGCGACGCCGACCAGACCAAGTTGCATGTTGTAACGCCAGTAGGAGGAGGCTCTGAGTGCATCAATTTTTCCGAAAACTGTAACATAGGAGAATAGTAGAAAAGCATTGTGACCGAGGAAGATAGTAGCCGCTATGATTGCAAAACGATCGAAAGGTGTTTTGTAATGAATTAAACCTCTTAACCCAAGGCAGACAATTGCCAGCATCAAAAGAAGATACGCTCCTTTCTTAGACAAGATTATCAGCATCATTTTAAGAATTTGCGGAATGTACTCTATTACCCAGTTAGAATAGGGTAAAATTTGCATCTCATTACCCGCGAGTTCCTGCGAAACGTAGTACCGCCAAGTTGAATAAATGATGATGGCTGGTATTACCATCTTGGGAAGTATGAGAAACAAATCGTAAACTTTGATTTTTGGATCTCTCAGGCCAGTCAGAGCTAGAGCCACTACAACAATAGCAGCCATTGCCAATGTTGATTGTTTTAGATTTACTAATAAAGCCAACAATAAACCAATTTGAAGAGCTAATTGAGTGCCTTCTTCATGCCGTCCATCACGTAAGTTACCAAGCATCTGCCATCCAATAATAGCTGATAGTCCCGTGATAGCTGCCGTCGAGACGTCAACATAAGACGTCAAGACTACTTTCTGTGCAAAAGTTGTGTTCAAAAGCGTTGTAGACAGGACGCCAACAGCACAGAGTTTCCAACTGGGCTCAGTATTGTATTTTTCCTGGCCCATACCTGTACGAATAAGCCGGATTGAAGCAATGCTGAATGTCAATAATATCATTACATTTGTCAAAGCTCCAGCACTCTCCAAAAATTGCCCACCAATAGAGCTGGCCATATAATTAATATAATGCCAGCCAAAAGGATTAGCGATTAGATTACCACCACGATGGGCGTTTTCCTTAGTTGGGAATTCATGAATTTCTGTGAGTAATTTGGGAGTGGTCAGCCAGTTTGAGAATTCGTCCCATTGTGAGCCAGCCATGCCTGAAACTAAAACCAACAGGGGTAATGCAAGAATAAATATCTTGTGTGTTCCAGCAGGCAACAAATATCCATCTCGACGATAGGCTAGAAAACCTGACACAATGGCTAAAGCTACAGTTATCAGCCCAATTGTAGTGAAAGACGCTGTAGTAAAAACACCTCCTAAGGTAAAAATAAAGCTAACAATGGCCCAACCGAAAAACGGTGCCAATGCCTCATGGCGTTTTGAGCCACTGGCGTACGCACCAAGGGCAGTTAAACCAAGCCACATAATGATCACGCTCGCTAATGCAATGAATTGCTCGCTTCCGTTGATAAAATTTTGAATATATCCGGTTATCACATTCATAGATGTTTGCGCTTTATATCATGATGCTCGAAAATGAAAAATTTTCTCACGTTTGCTGAGTTTGGTGGGTGGAACCGGCCTTACTGGCGAGTCGATACAACATTCGAGCAGGATGACGGTGCATAAAGTATGTCAACCCATCACGATTTTTCCCATACTGAGTAAAATATTTATTCAAATCTGTTATTTTATCATTTGTATGTGCAACATTAAATTCTGTATGCCCGATATAATATTTCTCAGGTTCAATCACGAACCTTTCTTTCTCTACTTTTTCAAAATCAAAATGGCTAGAGAATTTAAAACTACTTTCTATGTCAAATGGGTCAGATTTTCTTAAAAGGATAAATGCCTTAAGGTCTTCTAAGTATTTTTGCATTAGATCGTTGTTATTATTCGTTTTGTTCAGCTCTTCACGCAATGCTTCTATTGCTATTTCTGTAATCTCTTTGATCCGTTCCGTAAGTGAAATTGCGCGGTACTCATAAATCTGGTTCGCACCATAATCACCATTTATATAATCTTCCACAGCTGTATCTCTACTTACAAATTCCTCAATATCACTCGCGTTTTTGAAAAAATTTCGCTCTTCATCTTTATGAAATTGGTCATAAATATCTTCCAACTTAACAAGAGCAATTTCATGGATACGTGAAATTATACGAGACTTCGGTATTTTGAACGCTTGCGCAAGGCCAAATATTTCTTCAAATATATTTCCATTGCTGAATATAGAAATCGTCAAACTGAAACTACGGCACTTCTTATAATCTTCGTGGGGCATTGTGTTATTTCCAACACAAACCTCGTGCGTCTCGAAAACAGAAAAATATTCTCCAAAAAGCTTATAAGTTCCAAAACATCGTGGCATCACTCGATAACGAGTTTTATAACCATACTTACTCCGACTAGTATTGTCGCCTGCTTCCGTACCTGGCAATAGAATAAATTGGTAAATAGCCGCATCATCCATCCCTGAATCCATCATCGTTAGAACAGACTTTATGTGTTTTTCGTAGGTATCCCCAGGGAGGCACAATATAATCTCTGTAAATGTGTTTGACCCATGTTTGGACGAAGCCATAGCCATTGCAATACTTTTATCAATACCAATATTACTTCTCTTTACATTTTTAAGAACTTCTGTATCTGTCGATTGAACAGTCGCTCCTATATTGATAGCGTCCTTTAATATAGACGAAATTTCAACCATACGATCCCGCTGGTTTTTTGCGGTACTAATTGCTATGAATCTTGGCCATTTGGTCGTTTCACGAAGATCTGCCAATTGCTTCGCTGTGATTAAATCCTCTTTAAAAGATCCCCAATTAAGGTCTGTAATTACAAACGAAGGTACCTTGACGCGTTCAGATATATATTTAAGTTCTTTTGTTATTCTTTCTTGAGAGAAACGCTTCACTTTACTCTCATATGCAATTCCGCTGTGACAAAAAGTACATGAATAAGGGCACCCGCGGGAAGTTTCATATAAAGGTGTCAACTGCTCAGTAAAAAACTCATCCATCAACCCCATTAGGTATGGCGACGGTATTGTACTCTCTACATCCGCAATACGTGGGTTCAGGGGAGTTTGTATTAATCCTTCCTTATCAAGGTAACGTAAATTTGGAAGAGGAAGTCGTGCTTCTTTTAGAGCTCCCACATTGAATTTATATTTACTAAGTGCGGAGAAAAGATCAAGAAATGCTACCTCGCCCTCTCCGTCTATATAAAAATCAATTTCAGGATGTTTCTCTAAAAAAGATTTCTGCTCCGTTGGTAAGGTTGGGAAATTTGGGCCACCAAAAACTGTCACCACATCAGGGTAACGTTGTTTAATACGAGAAGCAAACTGTGTATTTAGTTGCTCATGCCACATATAATTTGAAAAACAGGCTATTTTTGGTTCATTTGTTTCTAAAAATTCAGCAAATACTGTTGGAAACTTAAAAATCTTAACATCTATTTTATCTTTAAGCGTGTTCTTTGCAAAAGCTGCAACAAAACCAACAGCAAGTGGGAATTGATTCGCGTCAATAATTTTTCCAGTATGAGTAAGATCTGCAAATGTTACTAGTGTCATTTAATACTTTCTAAATCAGCTCTGTTGTTAAATAAAACTATTAATTGAATTTTCTTCTTCGAAATCGATGAAAACACATACAGAAACTAAAAAAAATATTTCTAATAAGTAGCATTTTCATGGCATCCATATTTTTCAACAACGTTCACAGGTAGATAAAGCTATTTGATTATAATTGGAGAATGAGTTCGGTTTATTCTAAAATAAAGGAAAAATGAACCATCAGTATGGCAACATTAGGATTAGTTCATTAAGCTCAAAATCCATACTATCGAGTTTTTTTCTTATTTCCGCATGACCTAAAATAAGGGCTTGAAATTTTACTGCTTTTGAATTTTGCAAATCAACAGCGAACAATGCCACCAGTCTGCAATTTTGTATTCTGTTGAGTTTCATCTCGAACCTTGAACGATAACTTAATTATATATACTTATCTGAGCACAAACGTCTTTCCAATAAAAATTATTGTTTTATTTTAAGTATAAAAACAATTGAGTGACCAAATAGTGCAAGCAATTAATTGATATTAGTCTAGGTTGTTTTTTTGGTATTTCGATAGATTATATATTTAAAATTTTTATGCGCATTGTTTGGCGCAGCATCCCTTTGAATCTCTTCAAAACCGGCATTCAAGACAGCGCGTTGCTGAGTAGGATTTTGATACAGATACAGTGAATTAACAAATTTTTCGTTAATAATATCTAGCGTTTTTGTTACCACATCACAATCGTAAGAATTATGATTAAAGGCAAAAAGAACAATATCACGATGTCTGTCTTTAGGGATATTGATAAGTATTTGATCCGCCCAATAGACACTCTCTACATTTGCATGAATGTGTAAAACACTAGCGTTTGATATTTGTTTTTGTGACTTCTCAATGGGTGGGGGAGGTAAATTTTTCTGTGATCTTTTTGATAATACTTCATTTAGTTCAACGCCAACACAGATTTGGAAAAATTTAGTCTCATTGGCAATTAATAGGGTTTTTCCCGAACCAGCACCCAAATCCACAAAAATTGGGATCAAATTTGGATTGCTGTATCTAATCCCTGAAGTATACCATTCAAAGGACTTTCTAATCATTTCAAAACATACCGAGGTATAAACCGGCATATACATCATATAACGACTGTCCTTGTAACCATCCGCTTTAATCTCAGTCGTATTGACATTCCTCTTCAAATCAAACCAATGCAATTCTTTGAATGTATCAAACACGCGACCAAAGGCATACATTCCACTTCCGTGATAAGTAAAAATGTTGAAGTAGTCTTTAATGTTCAAGTTTTTCTCCCAATAAAATATTATGCACACAACTTAACAATCTTTATGAATAAAACCACTTGCACCAAGTGTACCAGAGATTTTTTTGATAACCTTGAGGATATCCCTATGAAGGGCACATGAAGGCGCCGGTACTTCAAGCCTCATACTCAGTGTACAAATGATTTTCTGTTACAAACCTATGGGGCCTGCGTGGCTCTGCGGTCAGCCGCACGAACTAGAAGGGCTATAATTTATGGTTATTGTTCTTCAAGCGGATTAGTGATTGTTGAGGGTAAAGAAATAGCAGGGGTAACCGAACTCTATGGAGCCTCTGAGGCCTGTCTTGCTTCAATTAATTGTTTGTTGCGTAAGTCAATCCAATTAAAAACATCATACCATACTTTTTTAGCCTGAAGATCGCGCATCAGCATGTGATAACCATCATCATACAAGATTACTTTTCGTGTTACTTTGCCCTTTTCTGGTAATCTTGAGAGCATTACCATAATTGGTTTTTTTGGAATGACTTCATCTTTTTTTCCGTAAAGTGCCAATAATGGTTGATTTAGTTTCCAGGCTGACTCAATCGCCTGATCCATTAGGTTTGTGAGACCATATATAGCATCTACACGGGTTTCTTTAATAATCAAAGGATCTTTGTTGAGGGCTCGTAACATTTCTATATTATCTGAAGCTTTGATTTTAAGGCTTCTCCCCGTCAGTTTTGCTCTTGGAAACGTATGGGCGGTGACCCACAGTGCGGTAGTTTGATACCAAGGCATGAATTGGCGTCCCCATACTGCTGGAGCGGAGAGAATCACTCCTCTTAATCCCAGGTCTCTCGCTTGCTCATGAGCATCTTTAAGGGCTACCATAATAACGGCCCCGCCCATGCTTTCACCTAACAAGTAAAGTGGGGTCTTAGGATGGCGTGCTCGAATAAGCAAAGTAAGACTCAATAAGTCAGCAGTTAGTGTTTTAACACCTGCCCAAAAACCACGATTTGGAGCAGCCCCGAAGCCTCGTTGGTCATAGGCATATGTGGTAATATTATTCCTTGAGAAAAAAACTGCTGCTGCATTGATAAACTTACTGTAGTCATTAAAGCCATGTACAGCCAGGATAATGGCTTTTGGAATGGGTTCGCTTGACTTCCATTTACGAATTGGAAGATGTGTCCCATCACTAGTGATAAAATAATTATTGTTTAATGATGGTTCTTTCGTAGGCGGAGATAGATTTTCATAAGTTTTTAGAGCACAGGCATTAAGTAACATTGTCATAAAAACCATTGAAGTAGAAATGATCCTACAGAAGTTCATAGTTAAGGTTTGTTTTTTTGTGTACCAGAGAAACTTGGGGTAGTTAAGGAGATAAAAATATCTTCAAGTTCCACTTCTTTGGTTACCACATCTGAGACGTTTAATCCGGCCTGGTAAATGACACTTAATATTTTGCCACTATCTGTTTTACTAGGCGTATAGCAAAATCGCAGTTTCTGAGGGCTCTGGAGTTCAGCTTTATACTGCTTCATTAATTTGGGCACACAAGTTAAGGTTTCTCGAATAGTTACAATCATTTCCTTTGAATCAAGTTTTTTTAGTAATAAACTCGTTGGTTCACAAGCAATCAAATTCCCCTCTTTAAGAATGGCAATTTGATCGCAAAGCTCTTCAGCCTCTTTTAGGTAATGGGTTGTGAGTAATATTGTAGTGCCACGTGCATTTAATTCCTGTACGTAAGTCCATAATTGGTGGCGAAGCTCTACATCAACACCAGCTGTTGGTTCATCAAGAACCAAAACTGGTGGCGAGTGAACCATAGCCTTGGCGACCAGCAAGCGGCGACGCATTCCGCCAGATAGGGTGCGTGAGTAGACATCGGCCTTACTCAATAAGCCAACAGCTTTGAGAATTTCATCCGTTTTGCGAGCATTGCTGGGGACACCATATAATCCCGCTTGAAGCTCAAGGGACTCTCGAGGTGTAAAAAAAGGGTCAACGTTCAGTTCTTGGGGCACAACACCGATTGAGCGCCGTGCGGCACGCATATTGGTTTCAATGTCATATCCCCATATTCTCGCGGCTCCAGATGTAAGGGTAACTAGTCCAGCTAATATATTTATCAAAGTTGATTTTCCAGCTCCATTTGGGCCTAAAAGTCCAAAAAAAGATCCCCCAGGTACTCTCAGACTTACCTTGTTTAGAGCTGGCGAAGTAGGAGTGCTATTCTGATGCAAATAAGTTTTGCTCAGATTTTCGATTTCAACAGCGTTTTTAGAGGTTGTCTTTTTCATCGGGCTCTGCTGTCTATAGGAAAAAAGTATAGATATGTACTATATGCGGGCTTTGAAATTTAGTCGACAATCGCTATCATTGTGTAATAGTGCGTTCAACACCTGTATATAGAAATCCAATGCAAGGTATAACATGGAAGTAGCAGAAACCATCATTGTAAATAAACCTTCAGTCAGTTGTGACGGGGGTGGTGGCGCATTAGGCCATCCTAAAATCTATTTGACAATTTCTAAGGGCGGAGAAATTGTTTGTCCCTATTGTTCACGCACATTTAAACTAGATGATGGCGTGTCTAAATCCGGTAAACACTAACGTATTGTGTCCAAAGAAAGCCCCAATCCTCGCCACGTGTACCTGATTGATGGTTCAGGTTTTTTGTTTCGTGCATATTATGGCATCAAAGAACGCTTGACTCGAGCCGATGGAACGCTGGTGAACGCAGTTCATGGTTTTAGCACCATGCTGATGAAGCTAATTGATGACACAGATGCCGACTACATAGCAGTAATTTTTGATAGTGCACGTAAAACTTTCCGCAACGATATATATCCCAAATATAAGGCTAACAGAGATGCGCCACCAGCGGACTTGATACCACAGTTTGAATTGGTTCGCGAAGCGACCCGCGCTTTTAATGTTGCTTGTGTGGATATGCCTGGCTTTGAAGCTGACGATTTGATTGCTACTTACGCCACTCAGGCTATTAAAATGGGTGCAAAGACGACAATTGTCTCATCTGATAAGGATTTAATGCAGTTGGTTGATGATAATGTGATGATGTTTGACGCAATGAAAAATAAGGAAATTCGCTCCGCTGAAGTTGTAGAAAAATTTGGTGTTACGCCAGATCGGGTGACAGAAGTACAAGCTCTTGCTGGGGATAGTTCAGATAACGTTCCGGGAGTGCCCGGAATTGGTTTGAAAACTGCGGCTCTGCTGGTAAACGAATATGGAGACCTAGATGGAGTTTTGGATCATGCTGAAGAGGTTAAACAGCCTAAGCGTCGTCAAAGTTTAATTGA
Organism: Rhodospirillaceae bacterium; assembly: GCA_902598645.1. GTDB lineage: Bacteria > Pseudomonadota > Alphaproteobacteria > Rhodospirillales > JABHCV01 > JACNJU01. Next base: position 25,897 of record CACKCT010000010.1, read on the forward strand.
TTTTGCTGCTAATGCCCGCCTGTCAAAAAAGCTTGTCACACTTAAAAGGGATGTGCCAGTAAAAGTGCCATTGAGTGAATTTGTAGTAAAAATACCAGATCAAAGTAAACTTCTAACTTTTTTAGCGGCGCAAAATTTTAAGAATTTGGCGGATCGGGCCACCAGCCGTTATGGATTTGAGCCACTTCCTAGTGGCTCAAATGCTGAGGTGAAGAAAAAAATTGGGACCTTCTATGAGTTAGTTCAAGATGTGGATGTTTTGAAAAAATGGATTAATGGCGCATCTTTTAAAGGCTTCGTTGCTATTGACACAGAAACTACGTCTATTGATGCGACACAGGCGAAATTAGTTGGCATATCACTCTCTTATGAGGCTGGACAGGCCTGCTATATCCCGCTCTCCCACAAGACGCCAGAAACGCAATGCATATTAAATTTAGATGATGAGAACTCAGAGAATGCAGAGGTTACTGCCCCAGAGCAGATTAATTTTAATCAAGCTCTTAAGATACTGGAAGGTCTGCTAAGTGACCCTTCAGTTCTTAAGATTGGCCATAACATTAAGTATGATGCTCAGGTTTTAGCAAGTTATGGTATCCAGATAAGCCCTTTTGATGACACTATGTTACTATCTTATGTTCTAGACTGTGGGCGGCATGCTCATAATTTAGATGAGCTCTCAATGCTGCATTTTGATCATAAAAACATCAAGTTTAAAGATATAGCTGGATCTGGAAAATCACAAATCACCTTTGATAAAATTGGATTGGAAAAGGCCCTTGATTATGCTGCCGAGGATGCAGACATGACTTGGCGCCTTTTTGAACGTTTGAAGCCGCAATTAGTTGACCAAAGCATGGTCACAGTCTACGAAACTCTGGAACGGCCATTGATAGGTGTATTAACAGAGATGGAGCGCCGGGGTATTAAGGTTGATGCTGAGGAGTTGAAACGACTTAGTGACGATTTTGCTTTCCGTCTGTCGGATCTTGAAAAGCAAGTTTACGATCTTGCGGGTCGTGAATTTAATGTTGCTTCGCCTAAGCAACTTGGGGAAGTTTTGTTTGATGAAATGGGTTTGCCGGGCGGGAAAAAAGGAAAGACGGGAGCCTACGCTACTGGAGTTGAAATACTCGAAAAACTTGCAACCGATGGTCATCAGTTGCCAAGAATGGTTCTTGAGTATCGCCAATTAGCAAAATTGAAGAGCACATATACTGATGCTCTAACCGCACAGATTAATCCAACCACAGGCAGGGTTCATACTTCTTTCTCTATGGCAGGAACATCAACAGGTAGATTAGCCTCAAGTAATCCAAATTTGCAGAATATTCCTGTGCGAACTCAAGAAGGGCGAAAAATCCGTGAGGCTTTCATTCCTGAGGTTGGTTGTAAGCTACTAAGTGCTGATTATTCACAAATTGAACTTAGGCTTCTGGCTCACGTTGCTGGTATTGATACTCTGGTTGAAGCTTTTAGATCCGGCGAAGATATTCATGCAATTACTGCCTCACAGGTATTTGGTGTCTCCACAAAGGACTTGGATCCTATGTTACGTCGTCAGGCTAAGGCTATAAACTTTGGTATTATTTATGGGATCTCTTCCTTTGGTCTGGCCCGTCAATTAGATATTTCAAAAAAGGAAGCCTCTGATTATATTAAAGCTTACTTTGAGCGTTATCCGGGGATTCTTGATTACATGCAGAGAACTAAAGAAGAAGCCCTAAGTCAAGGTTACGTGACGACGCTATTTGGACGCAAATGCCATATCAAAGGCATTGACGATAAAAATCCAGTAATGCGTAGCTTAGCGGAACGTGCGGCCATCAACGCCCCAATTCAAGGTGGTGCGGCTGATATTATTAAACGGGCTATGGTATCGATGCCGCCTGCCATGGCTGAGGCGGGCCTGGGAGCAAGTATGCTGCTGCAGGTCCATGATGAATTGATATTCGAGGTTCCAAAAAAAGAAATTGAAGTAACTACAGCCGTCGTTAAGGAAATTATGCAAAACGCAGCTAAGTTAGATGTGCCCCTGATTGTTGATGTCGGGATTGGTGACAACTGGAACCAAGCTCATTAAATTTAGTTGATTTGGTGCACGCTAGGTTTTTATGGTGTTTTACCTTGGTCTAACTTTGTGTGACTTCCTAAGAGAGTTAAGTGCCCTAAAAATAAGTAAAACACCTAAAATAACAGCATGGACAATAGGCTGGGTTAGATCTGCCTTGATCATCATCCAGTGATGGATGACGGCACCTATTCCGGCAAGGTACACGCATCGGTGAACCATACGCCAGCGTTTTGCGCCTAGCCATTTGACAACTGCTGTTGGAGACGTGATAGCTAAAGCGAGCAGGATTATAAATGTTACCATTCCTACGGAAATGTATTTGCGTTTAATAATATCAGCTAAAATATCATTCCAATTAAGAAATTGATCAGCAATTACATAGTTGGCTACGTGTAGTAAGGCATAAGTAAAAGCAAAAAGACCAATCATACGTCTGAAACGCACCGGCGTTGACCAGCCAGTTATTACTGCAAGTGGTGTAATGCAAAGTGTTAGAAGAATGAAACGTAAGGCCCAATCGCCAAGATACCGATTGACCATTTCTACCGGATTAGCGTTAAGACCAACACCCAAGTCACCAAATGCTACTTTCCAGATGATCCAAAGTAGAGGTAGCAGTAAAGCGAAAAAGAAGATTGGCTTGGCAATCTTTCGAATGAGAAAATCGTTGGTCATTTTAGAAGAATTTCTGTAAGTCCATACCGTGGTATAGTTCGGAAACTTCCTCTTCGTATCCATTGAATTTTTTGGTCTCAATTTTTGGCGAGAAGTAGTTGCTACCTAGCCTACGTTCTTTAGCTTGGCTCCATCGTGGGTGGTTAACTGCAGGGTTGACATTGGCATAAAAGCCATATTCATGAGCTGCAGAGCGATTCCAAGAAGTTGGTGGTTGTTTTTCGACCAGACGGATTGACACAATGGACTTAATAGATTTAAAGCCGTACTTCCAAGGGACAACTAGGCGAATCGGGGCCCCATTTTGATTTGGTAATTCTTCTCCATAAAGCCCAACAGTCAATAATGTTAGTGGATTCATTGCCTCATCAATTCGAAGTCCTTCAATATAGGGCCACTCAAGAACCTTCCTTCTCTGGCCTGGCATACGTTCTGGATCGTAGAGAGTTTCAAAAGCAACAAATTTTGCTCTTGATGTTGGCTCAAGACGTTTAATTATATCGGCCAATGGAATTCCAATCCAGGGAACAATCATTGACCAAGCTTCAACACAGCGAAATCTGTAAATGCGTTCTTCAAGTTGATGATGCCTAATCAGTTCATCAAAGTCATATAAGCCGGGCTTCCCCACTTCCCCTTCAATACTTACCGTCCAGGGTTTTGTCTGAAAATTTTTTGCAGTTCGGGCTGGCATTTCTTTGCTGGTGCCAAATTCATAAAAGTTGTTGTAAGTGGTAACAAGGTTATAGGGAGTTGGTTCTTGAGTTGTGCTATACGGACTTGTCTTAAAGTTATCAATTTTATTCTTCTTTTCAGTTCCCAGAGTGTCTCTTGAAAAAAATCCTGGTATCAGGCCTGCAATTGTGGCGGACTTAATAAAATGACGACGGTTCATAAAAACTGATTTTGGAGTAATTTCAGAGCCCTTAACGTCAGAGATTTTTTTTTGTATTATGAGCATTCGCTTATCAGTTTGTGGCTTTATAATAATATATAAACATGTCCTTATATTGACACAATATCTTGATGTATGGAAATTACATTCCGCTAAGTAAATAAAATTATCAAGAAAAGTTGCAGCGAGTTAGATTTAGGTATATGGCGGTGTTATGCAAACACTTTATCATTTGTGGCTTTCACCATTTTGTAGAAAGGTCCGAATTGTTCTTCATGAAAAGAAAATCGATGTCAATTTGCAAGTTGAAAATGTCTGGGAAAGGCGTAAGGAGTTTCTTGCTCTCAATCCAGCTGGGTCTGTCCCAGTTCTTCTAGAGCCAGGAGGTCCTGCTCTATCTGGCAGTAATGTCATTAGTGAATTTCTTGATGAAATTCATCCTGAGCCCCCTCTCATTGGCCGTCATCCTTTGGAGCGGGCAGAAGTACGTAGAATTGTTGACTGGTTTGATGATAAATTCAATAAAGAGGTTACCGAGAATTTAGTTGGTGAAAAAGTGATGAAAAGGTTCCTTGGGTTAGGTGCTCCTGACTCTAAAGCAATCAGGGCTGGTCATAGCAACATAAGCACTCACCTTTCATATATTTCCTATTTAGTAGAGAGGCGCAAATGGCTGGCTGGGAATGAATTGACACTTGCTGATATTACTGCTGCAGCACACCTTTCTGCTATCGATTATTTAGGTGATGTGCCGTGGGATGACTATCCCTCAGCCAAAGAATGGTACGTCCGTATTAAGTCACGGCCTAGTTTTCGCCCCCTACTTTCAGATTACATTCCGGGTGCTCCCCCCTCAAAACATTACGCAAACTTGGACTTTTAAGTGACACTAATTATTTCCCAACAATCGTATACTTGGGTGATTTTGCGCTCTTGCCTTCGTCTGACCTCTCCAGAATAAATGTCTATAAAGGCAAACATCTTTTGTGATCTTATGGTTTCAATGACCTTTAAAAAGGTGCCGTTATTATTTTCAAAAATATGTCCAATTTCAGGTTTTTTGTATGTTTTGGAGCTCGAAAGAGCAAAGGTTGGAATATAGCCTCTGTCAATAAGGTTCTCTTCTGGATCAATATAAATTAAACTTAAATTATTAGTCTTAAAAAAGCCTATTTGTATCAAGTAGTGGTGAATATAATCTGCACCTTTGCGTTCTGCCTTTATGTAAAGATTTTTTTTGTTCACTTCGTCAGGTTTAAGTACAGCATGTCCGCATGATATTTTATAGGCTTGTAGCTTGATAGGTTTGGGATCATCCATTTTGTTTCTCTTTTTACCGAAACCTTTTTAACATAGACTCCCGTATGATTCATACAATGTTGTTTGTCCACCTTTTTGGGGATGTAAATTTAGGGGTATCGACACATTATGATTAAACCACGTCTTTTTTGTTTTGGTCTTGGGTATACTGCACTTCGTCTTGCGCTATATTTGTTGTCTAAAGGCTGGGAGGTGGCTGGCACAGTCCGAGATAAAAAGAGAGTGAAAGAGATCGAAAATCTGGGCATTGAGGCACTTCTTTTTGATCGTGGGTGCCCTCTTGAAAATCCAGCAGCCAAGATGATGAGCGCATCTCATCTTTTATCATCAGTACCTCCAGACCAACATGGAGATACTGTCCTTGATACACATGGAAAAAACATTTCTGACCTCTGCGACACTTTTAAGTGGATAGGTTATTTATCAACGACAGGGGTTTATGGCAATCGTAATGGTGATACAGTAAAAGAGGGTGATGTACTTGAGCCGACTTCGATGCGAGCAAGTCGCAGAGTTGATGCTGAAAGTCGCTGGCTTGAGCTAAATGCACACATATTTCGTATCGCTGGAATTTATGGTCCAAAACGTTGTGTT
>CACKCT010000011.1:0-30987 GCA_902598645.1 Rhodospirillaceae bacterium
AATGAAGTATCATCCCGATCGTAACCCGGGCAATGAAGAAGCCGAGCGAAAGTTTAAGGAAGTCAATGAGGCCTACGAAGTTTTAAAGGATGATGAAAAACGTGCTGCCTTTGATCGCTTTGGACACTCTGCCTTTGAGCAGGGAGGTCCCGGTTCGAATAGCGGTTTTGGTGGTTTTGGTGGCTTTTCCGATATTTTTGATGAAATGTTTGGTGACTTTGGTTCACAAAGCCGTGGTGGCGCGAGCACTGGGCGTGGCTCTGACCTGCGCTATAATATGGAAATTACCCTTGAAGAAGCTTTTGAAGGTAAGAAAACTAACATAAGAGTACCGACATCTGTTATCTGTAATAGCTGTAACGGTACTGGTGCTGCGGGTGGATCTGCGCCTTCAACATGTACTACTTGCGGTGGGCATGGCCGGATCCGTGTGCAACAAGGTTTCTTTACTGTAGAGCGTACCTGTCATGCGTGTCAGGGTGTTGGCAAGGTGATTAAGGAGCCGTGTTCAGCTTGTGGGGGCCAAGGAAGGAAACACAAGGAAAAAAATCTGTCGGTTAGTATTCCATCTGGTGTTGAAGATGGAACACGCATTCGTCTTGGTGACGAGGGTGAAGCTGGACTGCGTGGCGCACCAGCAGGTGACCTGTACATTTTTTTGTCTATTAAACCTCATCGTTTATTTAAGCGTGATGGAGCCAATATCCATTGTCGAGCTCCAATTCCTATGACAACCGCTGCCCTAGGTGGTAACATAGAGGTTCCTACGGTTGAAGGAAAGCTAACCCGTGTCTCTATCCCGAAAGGAGCCCAATCAGGCCAGCAGCTTCGTTTAAAGGGTAAGGGTATGCGGATCTTAAGGTCAGATGCTCGAGGTGACATGTTTGTTTTGATAGCAGTAGAAACTCCAGTTTCCTTGAGCAAAAAACAAAAGGACTTACTTAAGAAATTTGAATCTGAAACTATGAATGAAAAACATAGTCCAGAATCTCATGGCTTTTTTGATAAGGTCAAGGACCTCTGGGATGATTTAAAAGAATAAAGGGCCCTATTAATGAAAATTGGTGTTGTTGGTTGTGCAGGCAGAATGGGTCGTATGTTAGTGGCTGAGATATTAACTTTCAAAGGAGTTTCTCTAGTTGGTGGAACTGAGCATAGTGAAAGTTCTTTTCTTGGACAGGATATTGCCACACTTGCCGGCCTTGATGAAGTAGGAATTGTTGTAGGGAGCAATACTGATGCTCTTTTTTCATTTGCTGATGTTGTTATTGATTTCACATTGCCGCAAGCAACAATAAGCCATACCCAAGGTGCCGTGAAGCATGGCACAGCACTTGTCATCGGAACAACAGGTCTTAATGAAGAACAACAAGCGGCAGTTGTAAAAGCTTCAGATAGTGTAGCAGTCATTCAATCTGCAAACTTCTCCGTTGGAATAAACTTGCTGCTTGAATTGACTTCTCAGGTTTCTAGTATTTTAGGAAGCGATTACGATATTGAAATATTTGAAATGCATCATCGTCACAAAATCGATGCGCCCTCCGGAACTGCACTAGCACTTGGAAAAGCGGCTGCAGATGGTAGGGGTGTTGATTTAGAAACCGTATCTGAGCGGACTCGAGACGGCCACACAGGAGCTCGTAACCAAGGCAATATCGGCTTTGCAACATTGAGAGGCGGTGATGTAGTAGGAGATCATTCTCTTATTTTTGCTGCTGATGGTGAGCGAATAGAGCTTACCCATAAAGCATCAAGTCGAAGGGTATTTGCACGCGGTGCGGTTCGCTCTGCTAAATGGTGCGAGAATAGGGCCCCTGGCCTTTATTCTATGCGCGATGTAGTTGGCCTGTAGTTATAATTGTGTCTTAATTTGTTCGACCTAGTTTTTTAAATTAATAAAGAGTGTAGAATGAAAAGAGCAGATATTGAATTGTTCTATCAAGCATTATCTGATCAAGATCCAAATCCAAAGGGGGAGCTTAATTGGGTAAATGTCTATACCCTATTAGTTGCTGTTGTGTTATCGGCACAGGCTACTGATATTAGTGTTAATAAGGCAACCAAGACACTTTTTAAAAAGGTACGAACCCCAGAGACTATGTTAAAATTAGGGGAGATTGGCTTGAAAAAGCATATAAAATCTATTGGTTTATTTAACACAAAAGCGCAGAACATCATTAAACTATCTCAGATTTTGATTAACGAGCATGCTGGAAAGGTCCCAAAAGATCGTACTGCTCTAGAACGCTTACCTGGCGTTGGACGCAAAACTGCTAGCGTCGTAATGAATATTGCTTTTGGAGCACCAACCATCGCAGTTGATACACACATCTATCGGGTTTCAAATCGTACTGGGTTAGCATTAGGTAAAACAGTATTAGCGGTAGAAAAAAAATTAGAAAAGATCACGCCAGACCGTTGGAAGTTACATGCTCATCATTGGTTGATTTTACTCGGACGTTATATATGTAAGTCCCGAAAGCCAGAGTGTTATCGTTGTGTTGTAAATGAGATTTGTGCATTTAAAGGAAAAACAATAGACGCAGGTGCTAACTTTTGACACGTAAGGCATCATGAAAACAATTTTTTTGTGAAATTTTGTATACTGTCCGACCTCGTATCTCAGCATATTTGACACGCAAAATACTTTTTTGTTTTCTATCTACATAAAGAAAAATATCCAACAAACAATTTTTTTCTCTATATTGCCATATCTCAGCCAGCAGGTCGTAACGTTTAAAATCTGGTACTCCAAACATATTTATAACATCTTTAGCAGACAGTCCTTTTATTTGCCTGGGATCTAAAGTGTTCAAGTCACTTATACTGTGTAATAAGTGCCTTTCAGGTTGCTGCATCAAAAATAGTAACTGATGATCTTGATCTGTGTGCCAGTGAACTGTTTGTTGTGCTTTTGTGCCCACTTCTTTTAGATTAGAGGTTATACAACCATTTAGAGTTAATAACAGAGTAGAAGTCAAAAATATAAAAAGTAGTATGGGCTTCACACCGGGCTATTATCCTTTTTGGGTAAATCAAGGGCCTTTATGTCGCCGGAAACTTCGCCTCCGGCCTCAATAATGATACTACCATAACGTACTGAACCGCTGATTCTTCCACTAGAGAGAACAGTAAGTTTTTGATTAACAGTCAAGTCACCATCAACTTGCCCACTAATTATTGCATCATCTATTTGAGCACTCCCTTTAAAAATTCCTTTCGATGCTACTTCGAGTAGGCGAGCATTATTTAAAGTAACCTCAACCTTTCCCTCAACCACAAGATGCTCACACTCTTCTATTTCCCCAGAAAGCTGAATATTTTTTCCAACTACTAATCGTTTCGAATCAGCTTCACTTTGGTGAGGATGATCAAGGTGGTTGTGACGATTAGGAATTGAAGAAACATTGATATGACGTACTGGTGTTGGCATACTTAAATTTCCTCCCGGCAGATTGGGTGCTTTTGTTGGCCTGTGATTTCCCTTTGATGTAAACGGTTTTATTGGTGGAGAATCAAGACCCAAGTTAACATCCTCCTGTTTATTTTTTGTACTATTTTTGTCTCGATGAAACATAGTTTCCCCTCCAGAAATAATAATCAAACTCGGTTTCGAAAATCCTCAAATAAATGAACCATCATTCCTGTGGTTATAATCGGAGTAAATAAATTTACAAATGGAACTGTTAACAACAACGCAACCAAAACACCAACTAAAAAGATTTGAAACGCATTTTTTTTTCGAAGAGTAATTGCTGAACAAGTGTCTATTCGTCGAAATGCTACTAGTTCGAAATACTCACGGCCCAAAAGGTACCCATTAATACCATAAAAAATAAAAGGAAAAATAGGGCCAGTTATCAGTAAAGGTATCAATAATATATTCAACGATAACATAATAGTTAGAAAACGAAAAGTGCTCAGCACTTTGCTAGTAGTGGGAACAGAACTGGTAGATGCAATGTGTGGATAGTGTTTTTTTTCTACGGCCTGGGCTATATCTTCAAGAAAAAAACTAATTACTGCGCTTACAGCAGTTGGAAAAAGCAACCAAGTGAACGTCGCTGTTGCCAATCCACCGAGCCAACCAATAATAATTTCTAGCCATTCAACCGCAAAAAAAGTTGTATTCAAAAGGATAATACCAACTGCCAACCATAATAAGCAAAATAATCCCACAGTAGTTGCAAAAGCAATCCAGACAATACGTCTGGTTTGCGGGTCAAAAATTTGATCAGTAGCTTTAATAAACGCCTTTATCACTTCCAATCCTATCTTTTAGATAAAAGGTCAGGTTATATATACTTGGTTTGTTCGGTTGAATTATAACTCTTGGTAATTTGTTTCACCAATTATTTGCCAGTTATCTCTTAGTCGCTATACTGCGCCATTCGACATTTTCCTTCAGGAGAGACTTGTTATGATTGATGCTCGATTTAGCGTGGTCGGTATAGGCAACGCAATCGTTGACGTATTAGCTCACGCTAGCGACCAGTTTATCTCTGAAAATAGTTTAATTAAAGGCACTATGAGCTTAGTCGATGAGGCCGAAGCAGAAAAAGTTTACTCTAAAATGAGGCAATGTGTCGAATGTTCAGGCGGTTCTGCAGCTAATACTATTGCTTCTATTGCCTCATTAGGATCCAAGTGTGCCTTTATAGGAAAGGTAAAAGATGATCAGTTAGGTAAAGTTTTTCGTAACGACATTACGTCTTTGGGAATAAACTTTCAAACATTAGCCAGTTTTGATGGCCCATCAACAGCCCGCTGTATGATACATGTTACGCCAGATGCGCAGCGAACCATGCAGACATTTCTTGGTGCTAGCATTAATTTGGGTCCAAATGATATTGATGAAACTATTGTTGCTGATGCTATTGTTACTTATCTTGAGGGTTATCTTTGGGATACTGATCTTGCGAAACTAGCCTTTCGTAAAGCAGCAGAAGTTTCAACGGCTGCGGGACGAAAGGTAGCACTCAGCCTCTCTGATTCTTTTTGTGTTGAGAGGCATAGATCTGAATTTTTGGATTTTGTAAAAAAACATGTTGATATTCTTTTTGCTAACGAGGAAGAAATCATGTCTCTTTATCAGCAGAAGAATTTTGATGATGCACTTGAGGCCGTCCGTGCAGATTGCGAAATTGCAGCTTTGACTCGGGGTGAGCAAGGTTCGGTTATTGTTTGCCGTGCGGAGGCCCACAAAACTGATGCTGAGCCAGTTGCGAAGGTAGTTGACACAACGGGTGCTGGAGATGCATACGCTGCTGGTTTTTTGCACGGCCTGACAGTTAATTTACACCTTGAGGAGTGTGCTCGTTTGGGCAGTCTTTGCGCTGCGGAAGTTATCAGCCATGTTGGAGCACGTCCTAGCGTCTCCCTAAAGAATTTCATTAACGATTACATTTTATAAATGGAGCTGCGAAACATCGCCATAATCGCTCATGTTGATCATGGAAAGACAACACTTGTGGATTCCTTGATGCAACAATCTGGTGCTTTTCGTGATAACCAAAAAGTTGCTGATAGAGTTATGGATTCAGGTGATTTAGAACGAGAGCGGGGCATTACAATTTTAGCTAAATGCACTTCCGTTGAGTGGAAGGGCGTGAGAATAAATATTGTTGACACACCAGGCCATGCGGATTTTGGTGGTGAAGTTGAACGTATTTTATCAATGGTTGACGGGGTTTTGTTGCTTGTTGATGCGGCGGAGGGCCCAATGCCACAAACAAAATTTGTTACAGCTAAGGCTCTAAAGTTAGGCCTCAAACCTATTGTTATTATTAATAAGGTTGATCGACCAGATGGTCGCCCCTATGCAGTAGAAGACGAAGTCTTTGATTTATTTACAGCCTTGGAAGCTAATGATGAGCAGTTGGATTTTCCAACTATTTTTGCGTCTGCAAAAAATGGCTGGGCAGCACTAGAGCCGAATGGTACACAGGAAAATATGCACATAATTTTTGATGAAATTCTGAGTCATATTCCAAAACCTGTGATTGATATGGTATCCCCTTTTTCTATGTTGGCAACAACGCTAGAGTCAGACCCATTCTTGGGACGCATTCTTACTGGCAGAATTCAATCGGGGACAATTAAAACAAATGACCTTATTCACGCTCTTGATTTTGATGGGAAAGAAGTAGATGTAGGCCGCGCTACCAAACTGCTTGCGTTTCGGGATGTTCGACGTGAACCAATTAACAATGCATCATCTGGAGAGCTCATCGCTATAGCTGGACTAACCAAAGCTACTGTTGCTGATACCATTTGTGCACAGCAGGTAGTAGTTCCCCTCAAGGCAGATCCAATTGACCCACCAACACTAGCTATGACATTTTCTATTAATTCCTCCCCTCTGGCAGGACAAGAGGGCTCGAAAGTAACGTCACGTATGATTCGTGATCGTTTGATGAGTGAAGCTGAGGGTAATGTTGCTATTCGAGTCACTTGCTTTGAAAATACAGACTCTTTTGAAGTTGCAGGTCGCGGTGAATTACAGTTGGGAGTTTTGATTGAACAGATGCGACGTGAGGGCTATGAGCTCTCTATTTCACGCCCAAGGGTAATTTTTCAAGTAGATAAGAGTACTGGCAAAACCTTAGAACCGTATGAAAATATTCAAATTGATGTTGATGAAGAGTTTTCTGGTGTCGTCGTTGAGGCTATTTCTGTGCGTAAAGGGAAGTTAAAAGAAATGCATCCATCCGGCGGTGGTAAGGTCCGGTTGTTGTTTTTGGCACCAGCCCGTGGTTTGATTGGTTATCATAGTGAGTTCTTAACTGAAACACGTGGTACTGGGGTTATGAGCAGGACCTTCAACAGTTATGGTCCACATGTTGGCCCAATCACTAGTCGGCGAAATGGGGTATTAATCTCAAATGCACCTGGTAAGACCGTTGCTTATGCTTTAGCAAATCTTGAGGGTCGAGGTTTTATGTTTATTTCTTCTGGTGTACACGTTTATAAAGGAATGATAATTGGCGAACACACCAAATCTGGTGATTTAGAGGTCAACCCCATGAAAGGGAAGCAGTTAACTAACATTAGGGCATCAGGTACAGACGAGGCTGTGCGATTAACTACACCTCGAAAGTTGAGCTTAGAAGAAGCAATTTCTTATATTAATGATGATGAGTTGGTAGAAGTTACCCCTAAAAATGTTCGTTTACGCAAAGTTTATTTGGATTCTCACGAACGCAAAAGGATTGAACGTGGTCGCGAGAAACGTGGCTGATTTATCTAATTTTCTACAATTTTAGTCTATTGGATATTATTGTTTTTTATGTCAGCTAGGTTAAGTATCAAAGCGTGATGTCCAAATCTAGTTATTGAGGCTGTTCAACTAGTGTTAATTTATTAAACCTTTATAAATAGAAATCTTAATAATTTTTGCGTCTGTTCTGTAAAACCCTCTTTGGAAAAATTTGTTAGCTTTCGTTTCAATTGTTTGGCGATTTTACTGTAAAAAAAAGCCACAAAAGATAAATTTTAATTTAGTATTCTGAAATTGAAAGTACTTCTCTGACACCTCTTCTAGAAGCTGTTTGGATTTTTGGACACAGTCACAAATATATTTTTAAATAGTTTTGGACCCTAAAAATGAACAGTTGGCTTCAGGCATCTAAAATTTATCTTGAAAGACGTGTATTTGTTATTTTACTACTTGGTTTCTCAAGTGGCCTGCCTTTACTACTTGTTTTTCAGACTTTATCTGCATGGTTAGAGGAATCAGAGATTTCTCTAACCACGATTGGTTGGTTTTCATTGGCTAGTACGGCCTATGCATTGAAATTTTTGTGGGCACCTCTAGTAGATAGGGTACCGTTACCTTTTCTCACAAATTTTTTCGGGCAACGTCGCGCCTGGATGATTTTTTCTCAGTTGCTAATTGCGATGTCGATGCTAGGACTTGGTCAGTCTGATCCGGCTTTGGACTTATGGGTAGTTGCATTGTGGGCTGTAGCATTAGCATTCGCTTCTGCCACACAGGATATAGCTGTTGATGCTTACCGTATTGAAAGTTTGGACGAAGAACAGATGGGTGCAGGGTCAGCCAACTATGTTTTGGGATATCGCATTGCAATGCTGACTGCTGGTGCTGGAGCTTTATTTATCGCCGATATTTGGGGGTGGTATGTGGCCTATGCATTGATGGCAATTTTAATGAGCGTTGGTTTATTAACAGTATTGTTTAGCCCAGAACCCAAAAGTCGGTTCGGCGTTGAAACAGCAACTCAAATGCAAAAAATTACTGACTTTGTAAGTTGGTATGCTCACCTTCCTTTTTTTCTTCGGTCAGTGATTGTTAGACTTTATGAAGCAGTAATTTGTCCTTTTTCTGATTTCATGAGTCGTCCTCATTGGGCCATGATCCTGTTATTTGTCGCCCTTTACAAATACGGTGAAGCATTACTTGGTATAATGGCCAATCCATTTTATTTGGACATTGGTTTCTCGAAATCTGAAATTGCTGCAGTTTCCAAGGGGTATGGCCTTACAATGACATTAGTAGGAGGTTATCTTGGTGGTATATTAGTGGCACGTTATGGTATTATGAAGGCTCTACTGTATGCTGGTATTCTTCAATGTATTGCTAATTTAGCTTTTACTGCTCAAGCGTTGATTGGGTATTCTGTTCCTATGCTGGCTATTACGATAAGCATTGAAAATTTAACAGCAGGAATGGCAACGACAGCCTTCATTGCCTATTTATCATCTTTATGCAACATAGCCTATACTGCGACCCAATTTGCATTATTTACATCATTAATGAATGTAGCACGGACAGTTTTTGCCTCTGGTGGTGGCTGGCTTGCTGATAACATGGACTGGAGTATTTATTTCTTGCTGACAACTTTTGCTGCAATTCCAGGACTAGTGATTTTGGTTTGGCTGATCAAACGTCTTCCTGTTCAAGATAGACCTGCAGTGCTCTAGTTACAGGATCAAAAGGAATAAAAGACATTTGTTTTCCTCCATAGGATTTTGCCTCAATGATGGTAAGATTTTCGCTCATAGGCCTAAATTTTTCAGGAACTGTTGGGCCAAATAATGTGATCAGTGGTTTGCCTCCTGTTGCTATCATATGGCCTACTCCTGAGTCATTAGAGACCGAGACAATCATGCGTTCAGCAAGCGCAATGGTAAAAAGTGGGTCAAATTTTTTATTCTCGATTTGTAAAGGAAATAAAGCTTTAGGTACATTTGCATTTATTGGAGATATCCAGTTGAGTTCTTGCGGTCCTAAAAAAAATACTGGAATATAGTTTTTTTTAATTACATAAGTAGCTAAATTAATAAAGTTTTCTAGAGCCCAACATTTAGGTTTGCCGCCACTTCCGGGAGCAAAACCAACATACTTGTGCTCAATTGGTAAAAGCTCCACAGCTATTCTGCGATAGTCTTCACTTGGTTTAAGGTTAAGATTTTTTGGCGTATTAAATTTTTGTCCACTAGCCAACTCCAAAAGGTCAAGTAGTTGACGTTGCATGGACTTAGGAAATTTGTAGTTTTTGGGTGGTTTAATGGAGGATAGAAAAAATCTTCCGGCCGGTGATATGAAAGTTTTGTGGGGAATGCGCCAAAGTGAAAGTGATGCCCAAAAAATTTTTTGACTATCGATGATTAGATCAAATTTCCTCTTGCCTAGGGGTCTTTTTAGCAGTTCTGATGGGTGCAAACCTATTCCTGCATGTTCAACAACTTCATCTAATAATCCTCTGACAACAGGGGCAAGACATGAGGCATAAACGCTAGTGTCTTTCCCTGCTAACCAGGTAATATGGGCATTAGGGAAAGCTTTGCGAAGTCCACGAACGAAAGGAAGTTTTAAAAGACCATCGCCGACTCTATCTAAGCCGACGTAAATTAGCACGCTTTTCGGCTGGATAATTTTCATGTATTTTCAGTCCATAAATCTGTACTTTTGCAGTATATTGACCATAAGATCAGAATGCCATGGCTCCCTCATTAAAATTTAATATTTACCATTACCCACTTCAGTAATTTTCCTCTAGTTCAAAGTGTTGACACTGCTGCGCATAGGGTTACCATGTTTTCTGGTCACAGAGAATTTAACCACTAAATTTTCAGTGTGATAGTCTATACTATATTTTAAAAATTTGGATGGAACTCGTGACCGAAAGTGATGCTCAAATTAGTATAAATGAGTTATCTCAGCATAAGTCTGATAAAACACTCAGTATTACTTCAAAAAAACATAACATGACGCCAATGATGTTGCAATTTCATCAAATTAAGGCTGAACACCCGGACGCTATTCTATTTTACCGCATGGGTGATTTTTACGAATTATTTTTTGAAGATGCAGTTAAGGCTTCTAAGATTCTTGACATTACTTTGACTAAGCGTGGCAAACATCAAGGTGAAGACATTCCCATGTGTGGTGTGCCAGTCCATAGTCATGAGGGTTATCTCAATAAACTGATATCCAATGGGTTTAATGTAGCTATTTGTGAGCAGGTAGAAGATCCTCTAGAAGCTAAAAAACGTGGTGCTAAGTCAATCGTAAAGCGTGCCGTTCAGCGAATTATCACTCCCGGTACATTAATAGAAGATACTTTACTTGATTCACGAGCTCATAATTATTTGGCAGCAGTTGCTGAAGTTGGAGGAAAACTGGGTCTCGCTTGGGTTGAAATTTCTACAGGGGAATTCTTAACACAACCACTTGATACTGCTTTCCTTGCAGCGGCTCTTGCGCGTATTAACCCAGGTGAACTTCTTGTATCGCACAATTTGGTTGATAGGCCAAAATTAAGCACAATTTTTGAAGAGTGGAAAGATCAGTTATCAACTCAGCCGCAGGAATATTTTGATAGTGTCAATGGAGAAAAACGTCTGCAAGCTCTTTACGGCGTCACGGTGCTGACAACTTTCGGTAACTTTAACCGCGCTGAGTTAGCAGCCGCCGCGGCATTGGTAAATTATATTGAATTAACACAAAAAGGGCGTTTACCTCGACTCTCCCGACCAAGACGATTGTCTCTGGGGCAGGTGATGGAGATTGATGCGGCGACGCGGCGTAATCTTGAATTGACGGTAACTTTAAATGGTGAGCGCAAAGGATCATTGTTGGGCGTTATAGACAAAACATTAAGTGGATCGGGCGCACGATTACTAGCCTCTTATCTTGCTGCTCCCTTGCGAGACCCAACTGCTCTTGATGAACGTCTTGACATGGTTCAGTTCTTTGTTGATGGGGCGCATACATCACTAGAAGTTCGAGGTTTTCTAAAGCATTGTCCAGATATTGAGCGTGCTCTATCACGTCTAAGTATAGGCCAGGGCGGGCCACGTGATATAGGGTCAATCAAAGACGGTTTGCAATTGGGTATGCGTTTGCGATCCCTACTCGAGGGTGTGTCCGTTATGAATGTACCTAAAGGCATTGCAAGTGCCATCGATGGCCTTGGACAGCATAGGAATCTAATTAAACTCTTGTCACAAGCCTTGTCTTCTGACCTTCCTTTTTATGCCCGTGATGGAGGGTTTATAGCTCAAGGTTTTTTGGATGAACTTGATGAAGTCCGTTCTCTAAGGGATGAAAGCCGACGTCTAATTGCGCACTTTCAAAGTCGTTATGTTTCAGAGACGGGTGTAACAAATTTAAAAGTTAAACATAACAATATGCTTGGTTATTTTGTAGAGGTTCCAGCTAAGCAAGCTGAAAATATAGGCTCTGGACAAGAAGGTGTCTTTATTCATCGCCAGACTATGGCTAATGCAATTCGATTCTCCACAGTAGAACTTAGTGAATTAGAACAAAAGATAGCCCGCGCTGCGGATCAAGCTATAGCGATTGAGCTTGCCTTATTTGATGACTTGCGTTCAAAGGTAATGGAGCAACTTGAGGAAATAGCTTTAGTAGCTGAGTCCCTAGCTCGCATTGATGTAGCTTCATCTCTTGCTGAACTTGCTCGCGAGCGTCACTATGTGCGTCCACTAATCGATAATTCTGTGGCTTTTAGCATCAAAGGCGCCCGCCACCCAGTTGTGGAAGCGGCACTTATCGAACGGGGTGAGCCAGCATTCGTGGCAAATGATTGTTGCCTAGGACCTGAGGGTCGCTTGTGGCTTTTAACTGGCCCCAATATGGCTGGTAAAAGTACATTTCTGAGGCAAAATGCGTTAATTTCTGTCATGGCACAAATGGGTTCATATGTTCCAGCTGAAAGTGCCCACATTGGTGTTGTAGATCGACTGTTTTCCCGTGTTGGTGCAGCAGATGATTTAGCGCGAGGAAGATCAACCTTTATGGTAGAAATGGTAGAAACAGCTACTATTCTTAATCAGGCAGGACCTCAGTCACTAGTCATTCTGGATGAGATTGGTCGCGGCACCGCTACTTTTGATGGTTTATCGATTGCTTGGGCAGTAATAGAAAATTTGCATGAGGTTAATCAGAGTCGAAGTTTATTTGCTACTCATTATCATGAATTGACAACTCTTAGTAAGCGTTTAGACCAACTTGATTGCTATACGATGAAGGTTAAAGAGTGGCAGGGAAATGTGGTTTTTATGCATGAGGTAAGTCATGGCGCAGCAGATCGCTCTTATGGAATTCATGTTGCTAATTTAGCAGGATTGCCACGGGCTGTTATTGCACGTGCCGAGGAAGTTCTTCGAAGTTTGGAAATTGGAAACCAAACTTCTGCCTTTATTAAAATAGCTGATGATTTACCTTTGTTTCAAAGTTCAACAATGACTTCTTCAAAAGAGACTAATCAGTCAATTTTATCTATGGCTCTGAGAGAAATTCATCCAGACGAGTTAACGCCCAAACAGGCTTTGGAAGTTCTTTATGATCTAAAAAGTCTGACAAAAGAATAATTATGGAACAGATTTTAAAAAAAGTCCCAAAGCAACGCGATATAATCGGTCGTAGAGATTTATATGCACGTTTCGAAAAAATGGCGGCTTGGTCTGGTATCTCAAATCGAAACCGCAAAGAGGTTCTGACTATTTTTAAAGAGGCCTTAGCTGATGGTAACAAAGAGATACGTAGACGGTTTGAAAAGGACAATGCTAAAGGAATTGAAACTGTTCGCGCACAAGCTTTTTTGACAGATCAATTAATCCGTGTCTTATACGACGTTGTTGTCACCTACATTTATCCTATTCCAAATGCGACTAAGGGTGAACAAATTTCAATTGTTGCTACGGGCGGATATGGTCGTAGTGAGCTAGCTCCTTTCTCAGATTTGGATTTGATGTTTTTGCTTAATTATAAACGCACCCCACGCACTGAGCAGATTATAGAATACATGCTTTATATTTTATGGGATTTGGGACTTAAGGTTGGCCATGCTACCCGTTCAATAGACGAGGCAGTAAAGCTTTCGAGAGACGATTTAACTATTCGCACTTCCCTACTAGAAGCCCGGTTTTTGTGGGGTGACGAGCAACTTTACCGACACTTTAAAAAAATTTTTTTTGCTGATATTTGCTCATCATCCAGTTCTACCTTTGTCGAAGCTAAGTTGAGCGAGCGGGATGAAAGGCATGAACGTATGGGCGACACCCGTTATGTTTTGGAGCCGAACATAAAAGAGGGGAAAGGAGGACTGCGTGATTTACACACTTTAGGCTGGATAGCCAAATATCTCTATCAAGTTGATGACGTATCTAATTTAGTTGAAAAAGGTATTTTTACTAAACGCGATGCAAAGCGTTTTGTTAAAGCTCACAATTTTTTGTGTACCGTTCGTAATCATTTGCATTATTTGTCTGGGCGTTCGGAAGAGCGACTGATTTTTAATGTTCAAAGTGAGCTTGCTCAGCGAATGGCGTATAAAGATCACGCCGGTACGCGTGGGGTTGAGCGATTTATGAAGCATTATTTTCTTACAGCTAAAGACGTTGGAAACCTTACTCGAATAATTTGTGCGGTTCTTGAGGCTAAACATCAGAAGCGTCGTTTTCACATTCCTAAATTGTCTTTCAAGCGACAAAATGTTAATGGCTTTACTATTGATGGCAACCGACTAAACTTAAAAAGTGATGATTCCCTGAAGAAGAAACCACTGAAGCTTTTGACCTTATTTTATGAGGCCCAACGTCTTGACTTGGATATTCATCCAAACGCATTACGGGTTGTCACTCAGTCCCTGAGTTTAATTAAAAAAACTATGCGAACGAATTCTGAGGCCAACAGGATTTTTATGGCCATGCTGACTTCAAAAAAGGACCCTGAACTTACTCTTAAACGTATGAATGAAGCAGGCGTTTTAGGCCGCTTTATTCCTGAATTTGAGCGGGTTGTTGCACAAATGCAATATGATATGTATCACGTTTATACAGTTGATGAGCATACTATACGAGCAATTGGAGTTTTATCGCAGATTGAAAGAGGTTTTCTTTTGGAGGAGTTGCCAGTTGTAAGTTCTCTTGTCCTTGAGGTTCAGTCACGTAGTGTACTTTTCTTAGCTGTATTGATGCACGACATAGCCAAGGGTCGTGGTGGCGATCATGCTGAGATTGGTAGTTTGATAGCTTTAAAGCTTTGCCCAAGACTCGGTCTTAGCGAGGATGAAACAGAAATGGTTTCGTGGCTTGTTAGGTATCATTTAGCAATGAGTAATACTGCTTTCAAACGAGACGTTGATGACCCAAAGACAATTAGTGATTTTGTCGAGTTAGTGCATTCTCCTGAACGTCTACGCCTTCTTTTTATTTTAACAGTTTGTGATATCCGTGCCGTTGGCCCTGGAGTTTGGAATGGTTGGAAAGCAAAGTTATTGCGTAACCTTTATTACAATGCTCAGGAGCATATTGGTGGAAAAATTCATGGTGAGGCTCACTTTAATAGGGTAGCCCTCGCTAAGGAGAAATTAAGAAAATTACTCCCAGATTGGAGTGATAAAGAACTAGAGGCACACATCGCAAAAGGCTACGACGATTACTGGCTTAGCTATGATGCCAAATCACATGCGCATCACGCCTGCATTGTTTCTGAGGCAGACAGAAAAGGTCAGGATATTACAATTGTAGATCGGGTTGACGTAGAGCGTGAGGTTAGCGAGGTTGTCATCTATACTCATGATCATCCAGGAGTTTTTGCACAGATTGCGGGTGCTATGTCATTGACCAATGCAACCATTCTTGATGCAAGAATCTCTACATTAGCGCATGGTATGGCCCTTGACACTTTTTGGATTCAGGACATTACTGGTGGCCCGTTCAAGAAGAAAGAGAGTTTGAAGCGTTTAAAAGGAAGAATCAGAGATTCTTTGAACGGCAATCTACAGCCCTCAAAAGAGCTTAAGAAAGTTCTCAACCAATCAATGTTGAATCGGACACGTGTCTTTAAGGTCCCGCCAAGGGTTCTAATTGATAACACAGTAAGTGCAAAATACACGGTCATTGAGGTCAATGGTCGTGACCGTTTGGGCTTTCTTAATGATGCGACGGAAGCTCTTACAGGCTTGGGTCTACAAATAGCTTCGGCTCATATCTCAACTTATGGTGAGCAGGTTGTCGATGTATTTTATGTTAAAGACGTCTTCGGGCTGCGTGTTGAGCACGAGGGCAAAATCACCCAAATCAAACGTGCACTCCTGGAGGCTATTGAACCAACAACAGGCATTTAGGTAGATAAAATAGAAAAAAGAGAATAAAACTTAAACGAATAGCGATTCAAGCCCAATCCTATCTTTTCTTTGTTCTAATTAACGGTTATTCAAGCTAGATGACATTACTACGTTCCATAATGACGGTTGGCTCAATCACTACGGTTAGCCGAGTTTTTGGCTTTTTTCGTGATATTTTAATTGCGGCTACTTTGGGTGCTAGCATGTTAGCGGATGTATTTTTTGTTGCTTTTAAGTTCCCTAATTTGTTTCGTAGGCTTTTCGCAGAGGGCGCCTTCTCTATGGCTTTTGTACCAATTTTTGCAGGTATTCTAGAAGAAGAGGGCAGGGTGAAGGCAAAAGAGTTTGCCAATCAAGCAATGGGCATTCTACTCAGTAGTTTGTTAATTATCGTTATCCTTATGGAAATCTCAATGCCGTGGGTTATGCGTGCATTTGCGCCGGGATTTTTGGATGATCCAAAAAAATTTGATATGGCTGTTGAATTTACTCGCATTACTTTTCCTTATATTTTGTTCATATCCCTTGTTTCTTTGTTGGCGGGCGTGTTGAACTCTTTTGGTAAGTTTGCAGCCGCAGCGGCAACACCAATTCTGCTCAACGTCTGCTTGATCGGGGCTCTTTTAATTTGGGCTCCTGTCTCGGAAAACCCAGGTCAGACACTCGCCTGGGCTGTGTTTTTTGCCGGCTTGATACAATTTTTTTGGCTTGTATGTCATTGTGCAAAAAAAGAGATGTGTCCAATACCAAATCTAGTTCTTAGCGAGAATGTTAAGTTACTTTTGTGTCGCACACTTCCTGTGGCTTTAGGTGCTGGGGTTTATCAGTTAAATCTTATGGTAGACACCATTATTGCCTCATTTTTACCTGAGGGATCTATATCTTATTTGTTTTTTGCCGATAGAATTAATCAATTGCCTCTTGGGGTGGTTGGGGTTGCTGTAGGTACTGCATTGCTTCCATTGTTATCACGTCAGATCAGGGCAGGGGAAAGTGAGGCTGCACAAAATAGTCAGTGCCGTGCAGTCGAATTCTCAATTTTTTTCACTTTTCCTGCGGCCTGTGCATTATTTTTTATGGCGGATCCTGTAGTGAAAGTTTTGTTTCAGCGTGGGGAATTTGGTGTTGTTCAGACTAGTGCAACAGCGGCGGCATTAGCTGTTTTAGCTCTTGGTCTCCCTGCTTATGTTCTAATCAAGTCCTTGGCACCAGGTTTCTTTGGGCGTGGTGATACGGCAACACCAGTAAAAATTGCAGTTATTGCGATGATGTTAAACGTGGTTTTGAGCTTGATTCTCATGGTCCCTTTTTTGCACGTGGGTGTGGCCATAGCCACGTCAGTGTCAAGTTGGTTTAATGCTATTCTGATGAATTTTATTTTGTATAAACGTGGTCATTTCATTTTTGATCAACGTTTAAGAAGTCGTTTGTTGCGTACTGTATTCGCTAGTGTAGGAATGAGTTTAGTTCTTTATTTTGCTATTGTTAAGTTAGCTCCGTGGCTTAACAGTAGTTTGGAGTTTGAGCGTGCTGTTACTTTGGCTGTTATTGTTTTGGCGGGCTCTCTAACTTTTGGAGCATTAGCTTGGTTTTGTGGTGCAGTAAAGCTAGATGACTTAAAAAGCCTACGTTAATCGTTTCTTTGACTTGACCCAAATAGGTTAAAGCTACATAAAAAAGGGTATTGAAAAGGCTTTAAGGGTCAATACTTATGAACAGAATCTTCTCCGGCGTTCAGCCTACTGGCGATCTTCACTTAGGTAATTACTTAGGGGCAATTCGAAATTGGGTGCGGTTACAAGATGATTACGAATGTTTATTTTGTGTAGTTGATTTGCATGCTGTGACAGTTTGGCAAGAGCCTAATGTTTTACGCGCGAACACACGTGAGGTCACAGCTGCCCTTTTGGCATCGGGTATTGATCCAAAGCGTAATATAGTTTTCAACCAGAGTCAGGTACCGGGTCATGCCGAATTAGCCTGGATTTTTAATTGTGTTTCCCGCATGGGTTGGCTTAACAGGATGACTCAGTTTAAAGAAAAGGCTGGTAAGAATAAGGAGAATGCCTCCATTGGTTTATTTGCTTATCCCTGCCTTATGGCTGCTGATATTCTGCTGTATAAAGCTACGCATGTTCCAGTAGGTGAAGATCAAAAACAACATCTTGAACTAACTCGTGATATTGCTCACAAGTTCAATACTGATTTCAAAAAAAAGATATTTCCTATTGTTGAGCCACTAATTTTTGGAACGGCGACAAGGGTTATGTCCCTACGTGACGGTACAAAAAAAATGAGTAAATCTGATCCATCAGATCTTTCACGGATCAACATGACTGACGATGCTAGCAATATTGCCAAAAAGATTCGAAAGGCTAAGTCAGACGCTGATGAAATGCCTGTAAGCCAAGAAGGTTTTAGCGGAAGACCTGAAGCCGCAAATCTCATGAATATCTATGCGGCTTTATCCGATACTAACATTGAGACTGTATGCCAGCATTATGGCTCAGGACAGTTTTCTGTATTTAAGAAGGCACTTGCAGACCTGGCTGTTGCCAAGTTGTCGCCAATTCAGGATGAGATGCGTCGCCTTATGGCAGATAAAGAATATGTTGATTCTATTCTTGCGCAAGGAACACAGAGGGCTAAAGAAATGTCAGAGCCTATTTTAGAAAAAGTTAGGGAAACTGTTGGTTTTTTAAAAAGTTAGTTATGAGATTGTATTGTCCCCCTTGATTTTCATTTGGTGTAGCTCCACCTATTTAATAATTAGTTCATAAACCTGATCAAACAGCAGAGGTAAATGATAAAATGTTTATTCAGACTGAAATTACTCCTAATCCAGCAACTCTAAAGTTTTTGCCCGGCTGTGAGATAATGAGTAAAGGTACAGCTAACTTTACAAATGCTGAAATGGCAAAAAATTCACCCTTAGCACTCCACTTATTTGAAATTGAGGGTGTAGATGCCGTTTACTTAGGTGGTGATTTTATTACAATTACCAAATCAGAAACCAAAGAATGGGAAACCATGAAGCCATTGATCCTTGGGGCAATTATGGAGCATTTCAGTACTGGAGAGCCAGTAATTCAAGATGCTAATTCTGCACATGATGATCCTGAAGATGATGATTTAGTCGATGGCTCCATAGAGGCTCAAATAAAAGAATTATTAGATACGCGGGTTCGACCAGCAGTAGCACAGGACGGTGGTGATATAATTTTTCATTCCTTTGAAGAAGGTGTTGTATATCTGACTATGCAAGGGGCTTGCGCTGGTTGCCCTTCTTCAACTGCTACGCTCAAGGATGGTATTGAAAAAATGTTGATACACTATATTCCAGAAGTAACTGAAGTTCGCTCAGCTTAGTTGAATCTCTAATTTTATTTAAAATATTATGGTTTCAGTTCATAGTTTTTGACTTATTTAAGTTTTTTAGGGAAAAAACAGAAATTTCTGAATTATTGTGAATAGTTTAATCTTGAAATTTGCTTTTGCGTTCAAAGAATTTTAAACACTATATTTGGGGTCGTTATTGATTTATTTACAATATTTAGTATATTCTATTGTTCCATTGGTTTAAATTGGTGTTTAGATGCGGCCAAACAAAGCAGTATTAAAAAAACCTACCCATTCTCAGGCGGGTCCAGTAAGAGCACTATACTTCGAACGTGGTGCGCTCGCACTAGTTGGTATATTTGTTATTACGCTCATTTCTGTAGCTTGGTTAAATCCTCCCGCAAGTGGTCCATTTGGATCAGGAGTCTCTAAAGTTAGAGCAGAACCACTAATCTTGAGTGGCAATCTGCTGTCTAGACAAGTAACAAGAGCACCAATTAAGGATTTAAGTGGCTTACAAGCAGCTTCTTCACATGGAGTTTCAAGTGTAAAAGCATTACACAAGACTTTTAAGCGCTTGGGCTACCAATTAGACAAGGTGAAGTCAAAAAATCAACCAGTGCCCAGAGTATTTCTCACTAGTTTGCCTAGCGATCTTTCTCAAATTCCGGAGAACAAACTGCGTAAAGCCATATTTTTTAAAGCACTTTTACCTTTGGTGTTGCAGGTCAATGAGGAAATTATTAATGATCGTCGTTACCTATGGAAATTGCGTTATCAAACTGCACTAGGTCAAAAACTTAATGCTGCTGATCGTTTGTGGCTTCGGGTGATGACCGAGCGGTACAAAGTAAAATCTGGAGACATAGATGCTTTGTTTAGTCGTATTGACATAGTGCCAACATCTCTTGCATTAGCTCAGGCAGCTGAGGAGAGTGGTTGGGGAGCATCACGTTTTGCGAGGGAAGGTAATGCTATGTTTGGTCAATGGGCTAGAGCAACTTCCAAGGGTTTGGTTCCATTGAAACGTGATAAAGGCAAAAGTCACAAAATTCAGTCATTTGACACATTGATTGAATCTGTACGTGCATATGCTCTGAATTTAAATACTCATCGCGCATATAAAAGTTTCAGAAAAAAACGTCAAAGCACACGACGTTCTGGTGGTGCGATAGATGGACGGACTTTGGCTGGTAAACTTCATAAATACTCGGAGCGTGGAGTTGATTATGTTAACTCGCTACGAAACCTAATTGATCATAATGGATTGATACTTCTTGATGGTGCACGCCTTGATATTAGAACCAGAGAAACATCAATTTAAATTTACTTAAATAAATATTCACAGATTATCTATCAAACTGTTCGGCTGCAGGGAAGACAGAGTTGTTTCACTGCTACATCATCATGTGCAAGTAATAACATTTTGTGTGTATTGGGGATCTTAGGCAAGGTGATGTTACTGAATTTTTCATAGGTATATAGGCTACAGTAATCCTGAACTTATTTCATAATAAGATATTATATAAAAAATAGGAGTTCCATACTAGAATCTAGTTAGATAGTTAAAGTGGTTTTTTAACACGTGTCAGATTAGTTATGTAAGGTTTTCAGGTAATTTCTGATTAATGATTTACCAACTATAGGGATTAGAAATCCTTTTTTTACATAATGAGCTTAACGTTAGTCGAATTGTCTTCTTTATCAGATTATAAATTATATGCAGAGCAATTCGATAAGAACCCATATTAAGCCTAGATACTGTCGAGGTATTTGTGAAAAAAATCGAGCGACGATATAAAGATGGCGACTTTTTATTCCGTGAGAATGAACGAAGTACGTCAGTTTTTGTTCTCGTAGAAGGAAATGTTGAATTGACTACAACTGGTCAGCATGGACCTGTTATGGTGGCAATGCTTCAGCCAAATGAGATTTTTGGTGAGATAGGTATTATAGAAGGTGGATTACGATCATTAAATGCCATAGCAGTTGGTGATATAATAGTTGAAGAAACTATACGTGAAGTGTTTCTTGAGGCTCTTGCAAAGGAGTCAGGTATTGCCCTTGATATTGTAGCCAAGCTGGTTAACCGTCTTTATCAAGCCAACGAACGGCTATCTCATCCTAAAACAGCTATAAAAAAAATTCAGAAAAATAAAAATAGATTTTCCATTATAGGCTTTTTGGAAAAACTTGCAATTCGTCGTGGAAATGCTTCAGGCCGAATTGAAATTAGAGTGCTTCCTCTTCTATGTGAAGACCAAGCGGTGGTTGATTCCCAGGGACGTCACATTACTCAATCTTTGGGAAAGAGAGAGGGCATCAAAATTAAGGCTTTGAATGAAAACTTTGAAATTGATTTTGATCTTCATCCAGAAGACCGCCTTATGAAATTGCGAGAAAAAGCGACAAGTGCACTTTATGATTCGCAAGGTGACCTAATAATTTATGGTGAAATACCTCCACCCGGCACCACACTGCACTTGCATTTTTTATCAGCTAAAGAGGATAGCGATG
Organism: Rhodospirillaceae bacterium; assembly: GCA_902598645.1. Taxonomy (GTDB): domain Bacteria; phylum Pseudomonadota; class Alphaproteobacteria; order Rhodospirillales; family JABHCV01; genus JACNJU01. The sequence goes on from CACKCT010000011.1 coordinate 21,474, forward strand.
ATCGTCCTGGTTTCACCTTACCGTCCACAGTTTTGACGCTACCTGTAAATTTTGAATATGAACTTGCGGAATTGTTACTTGCTGTCGCTTTGTCAGTAACGTCTTTTAAGGAAGTAGGAAAGCGAATGCGTTTGGCACAATCCCTCTCTGAGACACTTTATGCAGCTATGCCGGCTGTTCAGAATTTGCCGCAGAATTTGAGTAACAGTGAGCGAGCCTCAATTCAAATGTGTTATGGTAATGCTGTTGCTACGCTGGCTTTTCATCGTGGAACTACTGACTTATATCATGTGGCAGTACAAACCTATCGGGCGGCACTTGAACAGCTATCGCGTGGGGACAGCCCAATAGATTGGGCTTTGACCCAGAAACATTTGGGTGCATCCCTACAGGCGATCAATGAGAAAACCTCCGACGAAGATACCTTGCGTCAAGCTGCTGAGGCTTTAGAGGCTTCATTGGAAATTTTTCGCTTAGATAACTTTCCTGTTCAATGGGCATCGGCACAAAATCGTCTTGGGCAGGTATTATTTAAGCTTGATTTAAAAACGGGTGAACAAGAAATCTTAAAAAAATCTCTTGCATCTTTTCAAGCGGCTCTTCAGGTTTTTACTCGCAGTAAATATCCAATGTATTGGGCTGATGTAATGAATAACTTTGCACAAGCTGCTCAGGTTTTAGGAGAACAACTTCATAATGCTGAGGTACTTGAGAAAGCAGTTAATGCTTGCTTAGGGGTATTAGAAGTTCGTCTTAAAGAAGAGGGCCCGCTCCAATGGGCCGCAACGCAGAACAACTTAGGTTCGGCTTTGTTTTTGTTAGGTAAGTTGACAGATAATCAGGCACATCTTAAAGGTGCGGCCAACGCTTTTGATCAGGCTCTCGGTGTCTACATGATGCTCAATGCAGAGAAACTTGCTGCTGTTGCTAACAAAAATTTATCCCGGGTTCGTTTATTACTTGGAGAAACTGCAATTAAAATTAAAGATAATAAACCAAACGCTTCAAGGTTAAGTTGAAATTCGATTGCTTCACTATAGCTTTATCAGGTTCTATAAAAAAATAACGGTTTCAGCTAAACATTTCATTTAACATTTATAAAAACGCCAATTGATTTTGGTGCTGCCTCCAACAAGACGCCCTGAAATAACAATTTGATTGGACCGTTTTGGCTCATTTTTACCATTAAGATAAACACTTTCTTTTACACAAATAGTGCCCTCAGATGCCTGAAACTTCCAACCAATACCCCTAAACAATTTTAATAAAATAGTTCTAAGTCCATGCGACTGTTGGACCTGAACACTGGGGTGAAGATGGAAACGTATTGTGTAATTATTGCCCTTAGAACCCTCGACCAAATCTTCTCCTCTGAAGTCCTCACCCGAAGCATCTAAAAATAGTTTTCGCTTATGAGTAATTCCAATCCTATCAAGATATCCGTCGTGGGAAGTCTCAAGTCAAACAGCTCCCTCAGCTTCACTTCGTCTGCACTCAACTGTTCTCGGCCCTAATACTAGTCCGCGTTTGTCAAACTGGCTTGAGCTTAAATCATCTACTGAGAGTGTGGAGTGGGCTGCTGTAACTCGCAATGCGGAGAGCCATTTCTGACCCTCAGAGTTTGGTGTTCCACAATTGACAACAAAACGATCTTTTCCGTGGCTCATCTCAAAGCTCAAGGTTCCAGCATGGCTATTTAGCCTTTCTGAAGCGACTGGTTTCCCTGTGTCTACTACGATTAATGTCTTTCCTGCGGCTAGTCTTTGGAAACCACTATGTGGTGCGCTAGTGAGGGGTTTTCCTCTAACTCCAGAATTTGCTAGTACAGTATCAATAAGGTTTCGTTCTGCCTCATAGCCCCCATTAAATTGAGTGAGGCACCCATCGCCTAGGCGCAAAGCCCGCAACATCGGTGGTATTCTATCAATGGCTCCCTGTAATTGGATTGGTATTTCAATATGGGCTGCTAATAATAGATCTTTGATTTGATTAAATCGTGATAATATTTCAAGTGCTAGTGAAGGATTGCGCTCAAAATGCCCTCCGTCAGGCAGTATTTGCTGGCCAATAGCACTATTAAGACGATTAAGGGATGTTTCTATCGTTGATTCAGCCCCAGGAAGACAAACAGCAGCAAATATAAGTCCTTGAATGGCTTTGAACAGACGCGCGTCATTGGGTGCTTGGGAACAACTGCGGACAAGGTGTCGTGCCTGTATCATAGACATTTTTAACAATATTGATTGAGTTTCTTTTTCCGTGGCCGAGAGAAAATCAAAACAATAAAGCCAGGTAGATAACCGTTCTCCTAGAATATCGGGTCGCCAAGAAAAATCTTGCCATTTTTTATTGCGATCAATCCAGTCAGCTAGTAAGTGGCAACCTAAAGATCTTGCCCCATCTGTGCCAACTGCACACAAATCCGTTAACCACGAAAAACCATGCAAATCAGCAAGCTGCTCAGGGTTGCTTAATTTGTTGTTCCATGGTTCTTTCCCTAATTTTATATGGTGATGAGATAGAGTAAATATCCCACTAATTATTTTGAGACCAGTTTCAGGATTACCAAGTCGAAAAGTTGGAGGTGTTAGACGTAGTCTTTCAGGAGTCCCTCCTTTCAGTGTTAGCCCATAAAGTGGATTTGCATAGAGTAAATTGCGTAGGTTACGTCCTAAATATGAGGGTGACAAAATGGACAAAAATCCTTGCTCCATCGACAAAACCTTTTGTTGAAAAGGCTAGATACAAGTTGAAAATTAACCCTATGTAATTTGTTATCAGTTTATAGGTACTTAAACAAGTGTGGGTGAGGGGAACAAATATAACCAGAAAACGTATTGTTTTTTAAAAACTGATCTAAAGTACCGCCTTTTAAAGTTAATTTTGTAACATAGATAGTATTAAACTTGCGCAGATTTTCTTTTTAGGAGAGATTGGTGACTCACTTAAATTGCAATTTATTCCAATTTCTTAGGTATTGTTTGTGTGGGCATTTTGGGCGAATTTTTTTCCTAGTCAGCAATCAAGCGTGCGATAAAAAATCCATCTAAACCACCTTGCTCTTTTAGATGATATGGTAAACACCTTATAGTGCCTTGGTTAGTAATTAGTTCATCCAGACCACAAACCTCCTCTGGTTTAATGGTTTCTAGCTGAATAGAAGGATATTCTTTTAAAATTTTATCAATAAGTTCCGGTCCTTCTTCAGACTGCAAGGAGCAAGTGCAAAAAATAACTCTCCCCCCTGATTTTACCATTTTGAGTGCTGCTTTTATTAGGCGGTACTGAGTAGTAGAGAGTTTTCTAATATCTTTGCAGTTTTTTAGGTGTAGAATGTCAGGGTGTCGACGAATCGTTCCTGTTGAAGAACAAGGAGCGTCAAGTAAAACTGCGTCTGCTTTTTCATTGGGTGTCCAATATGTCGCATCCTGGCAAAAAAATTCCGGAGTCATTTTTAGTCGGGCTAAATTTTTTTTTAAGCGTTTGAGGCGTATGGTTGAACGCTCTACTGAGCTGACTTTGGCACCTCGACTTAATAATTGCGCTGTTTTACCACCAGGAGCTGCACAAAGGTCTATAATATGTTTACCCTCAATATTTCCTAGTAGAGTGACTGGCAGTGCTGCAGCTGCATCTTGTACCCACCAGGCACCTTTATCGAAGCCATCAAGTTTCTTTACATTGGTTGTTTGTTTTAAGCGTATTGTCCCAGTTGAAAGCAGAGCTGCTTGTAATTTATGAGCCCAAATTTCAGCATTTTCTTTTGCTGTTATATCTAGTGGGGGCTCATTAAGGTGTGCTTGGGCAATACGACGACAGGCTTCTTTGCCGTACGTTCTTTTCCAACTTATCCATAGCCACTCTGGTGTATTCAACTTTTCAACATCTTGGTTTTTAATTATCTCGTCAGCCTCAAGTGAGAGTCTTCGCAAAATTGCGTTGACTAATTTTTTGTAGTAACCAAGTTTAATTTCATCCAACATATTTACAGTAGTGTTAACTGCCGCATGTGTTGGTGTCCTTAAAAAAACTAGTTGGCATACACCCAATCTTAAAACATCACGTACGGCCATTGCACGCCGAGGTAAAGCACTCTTCAAACAATAGTTTATTAAATCATCAATTTGGCCTAATCGGCGCAAGGTAGTTGATGCAAGATTACGAGCAAAAGCGCGTTCACGTTGCTCTAAGGAATTGTAGGATGTTAATACTTCAAGGACATCGTCTAGGGTTTGATGGCGTTTTAAAACTGCATTGATGAGTTCAAAAGAAACTAGGCGAGTATTTTGTGATGGATCTGTCATGGCCGTTCTTGTTGAAAAGTCGTTGCCAATGCATTACTTGATTGATTGAATACTAAATACAAATTCAGGAAATGCATATGAGTAAGTTCTACAATACAAAAGAGGATACTGAGGTTGAAGGTATCAAAATTAAAAAACCCGTTTCGATCACAAAAGAAGGTGATCAGAAGGAGTTAGGTGGTCCACAAGGGCTTGAACCAACTCGCTACGGAGATTGGGAACGAAAGGGCCGTTGTGTGGACTTTTAAAGGAATATTTAAAGCTCACTGTAGTTAGTGGTTATTTGTACAGTCTTAATTAAAGTTTTCACTAAGAAAAACTCCATATATTAATTATAAGTAAACCTAGTAGCTTATGGCTTTAATGCTTAACAGATTTTGATTACCTATTTTGTCTGTTCTCAATTAAATTATCGACCACAGCTGGTTCCGCGAGGGTTGATACATCACCAAGAGAGTCAAAATTATTTTCCCCAATTTTTCGCAATATTCGCCGCATAATTTTCCCAGATCGGGTTTTGGGCAGACCTTGAGCCCACTGAATCCAGTCTGGTGAAGCGATAGGGCCAATTTCCTTTCTAACCCAGTCTACCAATTCTTTTTTTAGGTCTTCGCTAGATTTTACACCTGCATTTAGGGTTACAAAGGCATAAATACCCTGTCCCTTGATCTCGTGTGGCGCTCCAACAACTGCTGCTTCGGCTACATGTTGATGAGCTACTAGTGCACTCTCTATTTCTGCAGTACCCATTCGGTGACCAGAAACATTGATTACGTCATCGACGCGTCCTGTAATCCAATAATATCCGTCTTCATCGCGCCTACAGCCATCTCCAGTGAAATATTTTCCGTGATAGGTTGTAAAATAGGTTTGCACAAAGCGTTTGTGATCGCCGAAGATTGTTCGCATTTGACCCGGCCACGAATCAGTGATGCATAAATTGCCAGATACTGCCCCTTCCAAGATATTACCCTCTCCATCGACCAGTTCTGGTTTTACACCAAAAAATGGACGTGTAGCAGATCCAGGTTTCATGTCAGTAGCTCCTGGAAGTGGGGTTATCATGATCCCCCCAGTTTCTGTTTGCCACCAAGTGTCAACGATAGGACAACGTCCCTCGCCTACTACAGAGTGGTACCAGCTCCAGGCTTCAGGGTTGATTGGTTCCCCAACTGTGCCAAGTAATCGAATGGATTTTCTTGAGGTCCTGTTAACTGGTTCCTTACCGTCGCGCATTAAGGCACGAATGGCTGTTGGAGCAGTATAGAAAATATTGACACTATGTCTGTCGCAAATTTCCCACATTCGGGAACTATTGGGGTATGTTGGTAGCCCTTCAAACAATAAAGTTGTGGCGCCATTTGCAAGTGGTCCATAAATTACGTATGTGTGACCTGTCACCCAGCCAATGTCGGCTGTGCACCAGTAAATGTCACCATCATGATAATCAAAAACATACTGGTGTGTCATCGCTGCATAAACCATGTAACCTCCAGTAGTATGCAAAACGCCCTTTGGCTTCCCAGTTGATCCAGAAGTATAGAGAATAAACATTGGATCTTCCGCATTCATTTCTTCAGGCGGACAATCAGTAGATGCTTTTTTACAGGCTTCCTCATATTTGACGTCTCGACCATTAATCCAGCTAACATCGTTACCTGTACGAGTGATCACAAAAACAGTTTCTACACCGGGACAGTTCTGAAGTGCTTTGTCGGTATTTTCTTTTAGTGGAATAATCTTACCGCCTCGAACACCTTCATCAGCAGTAATTACACAGCGGGAATTACAATCATTTATACGTCCGGCTAATGCTTCAGGGGAGAAGCCGCCAAAAACTATGGAATGGATGGCACCAATTCTGGTACAGGCCAGCATAACTATTGCAGCCTCAGAAACCATTGGCATATAAATAGTAACTACATCGCCTTTTTTTATGCCGCGTGCTTTCATTGCATTTGAAAATCGGCAGACTTCCTCATGCAATTCTCTATATGTTATATTTTGTATATCATTTGAGTCGTCACCTTCCCATATGATTGCGGTTTGATTCCCACGGTCTTCTAAGTGACGATCCAGACAGTTGACTGACGCATTTAGTGTGCCATCATAGTACCACTTGATAGAGACATCTGGTGCGTTGAAATTAATATTCTTGACTTGTGTATAAGGTTTGGTCCAGTCAATTCTTTTCCCTTCTTTTTTCCAAAATTCCTCATTATCTTCAATAGACTGTTTGTACATATCGAGGTACTTTTGATTGTCAATCCATGCTGATTTGGCAAGTTTGGCTGGAACTGGATAAATCTTACTGTCTGACATGCTTCTAAAACCTCTCCTTTTTACTTGGTCTTTATATTTGCGACCATAATTATATCTATTTTAAGGATAAAAATTGTCCCAGCGCAATATGAGTTTGATTATCGAAAATATAAGTTTTAATTGTGTTGATATACTCTCATGGGGGGCAGTAAATTCAAAGGGAAACAATAAAAACTTTGTCATCTATTATTCTTACAGATACCTTCGTAAGAGTTTGTTCGAAACAAGGGCCCGAGATACAAAAACCATCACTAATTCTAAAGAGTGCTCCGTGAGTGGAGCATAGAATAAAGTTTTTATCTTTACTTAAAAATTGTCCTGGAGAAAAATCAAGTGGGGTGCCAATGTGCGGGCAGCTATTTATATAAACAAAAACTTTGTTTTTTTTTCGGACAACTATAAGGCTTTCTTTTTTGCCATTCTTTTCGGCAACAAAAGTAGCGCTGCCATTATTATCTATTTGGTTGAGTTCACAAAGTTTTTTCAAGACACAGGCCATATTTGTTAAGACTCAGGCTCGAAAACCATTCTCCAAGGCTTGATTGATACACTTTCAAATAGTCCTGCTATAGAATACGGATCGTTGATGGCAAATGTATTTGCGTCCTCCATACAAGGAAAATCGACAATTAGTAAGGAACCAGTCATTTCCTTGCAATCATCAGCAAGTATGGGCCCTGCTGCAAAAATGTTACTACGGTATTGCTCTAGAAAGTTGATATGGGCAGAGCGGTTTTTAGCTCGAAGCTTGGAGCTGCCATTTTTATCAATGCAATAGATAATGAAAAGCATGTAAAAAAAATCCTTTAATTTTTTATAATTTCTGTTCTAGTGGGTATTCGTCACCTACTGGCCTTGCCAGTAGTTCTTCAATAGTTTTATCTATATCAACATTTTTATTAAGAATGTTATCCATAGCAGCACATAGTGGTGTGTCAATTTTTAAGGTTTTAGCTAATAGCACGACGGATGATGCCGTAAATACACCTTCAGCTACTGTGGAGCGCATTGCGAGGATTTTATCAAGATCATGTCCTTCTCCGAGGGCAACACCCAGAGAGAAGTTTCTTGACTGAAACGCATTGCAGGTTAGCGTTATATCACCAAGACCTGAGAGACCAAGCATTGTTCTAGTGTTAGCACCTTTTGCTCTTGCTAAACGTGTTATTTCAGCTAGGCCCCGTGTAATAAATGCTGCGCGAGCATTATCTCCAAGTTTGCGCCCCTCGATTATGCCACAGCCAATGGCTAGAACATTCTTAATGGCGCCGCATAGCTCAACACCAATTACATCGTCTGATTTGTAGGCTCTAAAAGTCGGTGTGGTGATGGCCTTGGATAGGGCTGTCAGAGCATCTACACTTTTTGAAGCAAGTGTGACCGCCGTCGGTAGCCCCTTCGCTACTTCGACAGCAAAAGTAGGTCCTGATAGAACAGCAAGGGGTATACCAGGTAAAGTTTGAGAGACTATTTCACTCAAAAGTGAGCCAGTTTTTTGCTCGATCCCTTTAGCGCATATAACAGCAGGAACCTCAGCTTGCCAACATGTTGTCATTCCTGAAGTTACAGTACGCATAAATTGGGCAGGCATGGCCAAAAATATTGCGTCACAGAGAGCAATTTTTTTTAGATCAGTGGTTGCCCGTATTTCTTTATTAATTTGAACACCTGGTAAAAAAAATGTGTTTTCGTGAACTTGATTGATTGTGTTTGCGACATCTGACTCGTGAGCGTGAATAATAACATCGCGCCCAGCCCGCTGAGCAGTCATGGCTAAAGCCGTTCCCCATGCGCCTGCTCCAATTACGCCTATTTTATTGATTATTTTACTCATGTGCATTTCATACCATAACCCTTTGATTAATTTTTAGGGCAAAATTATTACTGTTTGCTATGCTTTTATTCCGGCAAAAGCTACCTTTGGGGCATCTGGGTCAAGGGGCCAACGAGGACGAGGTCTGAAATTTAAACTATCCTGGGCTATATCGATGCCCAAATTTTGAATGCGCTCAATGGCTGCCCAAGCTATCATTGCACCGTTATCCGTGCAAAGGCTAATAGGAGGGGTAATTAGTCTCATTGAGCGCTCATCAGCAAGTATTTGTATTCTTTCACGAATAAATTGATTGGCGGCAACACCGCCAGCTAAAACTAGAGAATTGCTGTAAGGATGGTCTGAGGCAAAAATTTTTAGGGCATGGTCAATTCTATCAACAAGCACATCAGCAGCCGCCTCTTGAAAACTTGCACATAAATCGGCAATATCTTTTTTTAGTAAAGGCCCATCTGGTAATTTTACGGCAATTTGTCGAACCGCTGTTTTGAGACCAGAAAAAGAGAAATCACAACCAGGACGGCCTTTCATTGGCCTGGGCAGCACAAAACGGGTAGCATTTCCACTCTTGGCTGCAGCCTCAACAGCGGGGCCGCCGGGATAACCAATTCCGAGCATTTTTGCTGTCTTATCAAATGCTTCTCCCAGAGCATCATCAATTGTCGTGCCAAGTCTCTTGTAACGTCCACATCCCTCAACGTTTAGTAGCTGACAATGACCTCCTGACATGAGTAATAGCAAATATGGAAAAGGGACTTTGTTGATTTTTTCTAATCTGGCACTTAAAGCATGTCCTTCCATATGGTTAATGGCGAGAAAAGGCAGACTACTTGAAGCGGCAATAGCTTTGGCCGTCATAACACCAACAATAACACCTCCAATAAGTCCTGGTCCACCAGTTGCAGCAACCGCATCTAGTTCTTGGAAGTCGAGGCCTGCTTTAGCCATTGTTTTGCGTACAACCACGTCTGCGTGCTCCAAATGAGCACGTGCCGCAACCTCTGGTACTACGCCACCGTATGGGCGATGTTGGTTAAGTTGTGAGAGTATAGTC
>CACKCT010000012.1:0-30582 GCA_902598645.1 Rhodospirillaceae bacterium
AAGCGTCTGAGGCAACTACTGATTTTATAGCTAAACTTTTTTTCTCGCCGGCTATTTTTGCAGCATCTTCAGCTTTCCAGGCAGCAATACGTGATGAGTTGACCCTGCTCATTTGACCAGCTCCAATGCCAACTGTAGCTCCGTTTCTGGCATAGATAATGGCGTTTGATTTAACGTGTTTGCATACGGTGAAGGCAAACTTTAAGTCGGATACTTCCCTATCAGTTGGCTGACGTTTGGTGACTACTCTCATATTTCCTAGTACATGGTTGTCACGATTTTGCAGAAGATATCCTCCAGACAAGGAGCGCACAGTCATATTTTTTGCTTTTGGATCAGGCATGCCACCAGTAGCTAAGACCCTGAGACTTTTCTTTTGAGCAAGAATTTTTTTTGCTGCCTCCTCTATTTCAGGAGCAATAACTACTTCGGCGAAAAGATCGGCAATAAGCTCAGCTATCTCTGGGTCAAGTGTTTTGTTTACGGCCACAATGCCGCCAAACGCACTTTCTGGATCACAGGCAAGTGCCTTTTTATAAGCATCTGCCAAATTTGCTCCATGAGCAACGCCACAGGGATTAGCATGTTTTATAATTGCGCAAGCCGTATTATTAAACTCAGCGACAAGTTCAAAAGCTGCATCAGTATCGTTTAAATTATTAAAGCTTAATTCTTTACCCTGTAATTGTTTTGCTGTGGCAACCCCCGGTCGACTCTCTCCATTGGTATAGAAGGCTGCTTCCTGATGAGGATTTTCTCCGTAACGCAATCTTTGTTTACGCAGTCCCCCAAGGGTTATGTGCTTGGGTAGGGAGTCCCCAAGCTGATTTGCGAACCAGCTACTAATAGCTGAGTCATAAGAGCTGGTACGCGCAAATGCAATTGCAGCCAATTGCTTGCGGAATTTGTCAGAAGTGGTGCCTGCACCAGACTTCATTTCATCCATTACTTTTATGTAGTCATTTGGATCAACAACCACGGTTACAAAGGCATGGTTTTTTGCAGCAGCACGGATCAATGCCGGGCCACCAATATCGATATTTTCAATACATTCGCTGAATTCACTACCAGTTGCGATAGTTTCTTCAAAAGGGTAGAGGTTGACACATAAAAGATCTATGGCTGCAATATTGTACTCTTTCATAGCTGCCTCGTGTTCTAAGTTACCACGTACTGCCAGCAAACCACCATGAATAGTTGGTTGCAGGGTTTTAATCCTTCCATCCATGATTTCTGGGAACCCTGTATGCTCAGAAACCTCAACAACGGAAATCCCTGACTCTTTGAGAGTACTGGCACTACCGCCGGTTGATAAAATCTCAATATTTCTATCGGCTAAGAATTTACCAAATTCTACAATGCCGGTTTTATCTGAAACAGAAATTAGTGCACGCTTAATAATCTTTGACATATGTTGTATCTCTCTTATCAGAGGTTTTTACTTTTAGTGGCCAGCCACACCAATTTGGGTTGTGCAAGCCCTACTCCCGATTATCTGTTAAGGGTAAATACTCTGGTACTAGTTTTCTAATAAGTATATCTACCTTTTTAATATCAGTTTCATTTGCGGCTTGGGCTAGCTTTTTTATTGCTGTTGTAATGGTTTTAAAATCGGACCCACGAGGTGCTGCCAATAGAATACCGTAACACTCTGTTTCGATGAGTGGTTCAGCACCGTGAAATACTTCCTCAATAAGTTTTTCACCGGGACGCAGTCCAGTGATTTCAATATCTATGTCTTGGCCTGGTGTCAGACCAGCTAAACGAATAATTTGCCGTGCTAGATCTATAATTAAAATTGGCTCTCCCATGTCGAGAACAAAAATTTTCCCGATTTGCTCGTTGTTTATATCGTTTAGAGCAGAAGCTTGTAGAATTAATTCAACTGCTTCTCGAATAGTCATAAAATAACGTTTCATCAGCGGATCAGTAACTGTTAATGGCCCGCCTGATGCTAACTGTTTTTGAAATAAGGGAACGACGGAACCGGTAGACCCAAGTACATTGCCAAAACGCACTGTGACGAAACGGGTCCCAACATCTGTACTGCGTTGCACATCAAGTGCCTGACAGTAAAGTTCCGCAATTCGCTTTGAAGCACCCATTACATTGGTTGGATTGACGGCCTTATCAGTTGAAATCATAACCATAGTTGAGACTTTTGTTTTTACACAAGCGTCGGCAACATTTTTTGTTCCGACAACATTGGTCAGCACCCCCTCACATGGGTTTGCCTCGACTAGGGGAACATGTTTTAGAGCGGCTGCGTGGAAAACAAGTTCTGGATTAATGTTACTAAACAAACGACTAACCATTTTGGAATCCCTTACGTCCATTATAATTGTACGTCTGATAAGTTCTGGATGTTTGACAGATATTTCCATGTCAATTGAGTAAAGGTTGAACTCGGAATTATCCAGCAAGGTAAGTTCTGATGGTTTAAAGTTACAAATTTGACGAACTAATTCACTACCGATAGAGCCCCCAGCACCTGTTATTAAAACGTTCTTATTTTTTATAAGTTTTGCCATAGATGTTCTATCAAGTGGTTTCTGTGGGCGACCAAGTAGGTCTTCAATTGCGATGGGCTGAATTTGAGTATTATCGCCTAAACCGCTTTTAAATTCAGTCAGTTGCGGAAGTCTTGCTAGGGTCAATCCAGTTTCGGTTGCTGCCTCAAGCAAACTTCGGACTCGAGCACCATCCAAATCTCCATGTGTTAGAATTAAGCGTTGGGGTTTATTACCTGACTGCTCAAGTTCACTTATTATAGATTTTAAATTATCGGTTGTTCCCAATACAGAGATACCATGGATATTACGGCCGACACGTCCTGATGTTTCGGAGACAATGCCAACTATGTGGTAGTTTGCAGAGGGTGTTCTGCTCAAGGATCGAATAAATTCTTCTGCAGGGTTTCCAGCACCGACTAACAGTACTGGAATGCTTGTCGTATTTATATTTTCCATACGCAAATCAATGCGTTGATCTTTTATTAAACGGTAGACAAAACGTGGTCCGCCCAGTAGTGCCATTAAAACAAACCAATTAATTGCCAAATAGGATCTGGGTAAATTATCTAATCGCGTCCATAAAAACATGATGAGTAAAAAAATTAGAACAACTAGTGTAACAGCATGTGTGATTGCTATCAGATCATTCAGGGAAGCATAACGCCAAACCCCACGGTAAAGATCTTGGTAAAGGTATACTCCAGCAGATATTATCCCAAAAAGGGCTCCTCCAAAAATTAGTGTTTCTAATGAGAAATAGTCCAAAAATACCTCTCCCAGGCGCAGATATAAGGAGATATAAAATGACAAGACTGTCATGATTATATCGTGGCTGTAGACAAGGTAGCCGGGGTGAGTGATTCGCATATATCAACGCTTCCAATTAGTGCTTCTGGGTGTCAAACCAAGTTGCTGTTTCCTTGAGACCTTTTAGCATGCTGAACGGTGGCGTCCAGTCGAGATCCACTCGGGTCGGACTATCATCAACATAAAGAGATTCTGTTAGGCGAGAAATGGTAGCTTTTTTGCCAATTAAGATAGCTATAAAATGTAATACAGAAAGAGGAAAAAATATAATTAGTGGTTTTACGCCCAATGCCGTGCAGGTCTTGCGTATTAGCTCGGGGGTGGATACATCTTGGGGGTCGCGGCACAAATAAATCTTAGTGGAGGACGGAGGTTTGTTAATTACTCGTTGAATCAAATCTACCAGATTACCCACGTAAATAATGCTGCGACGGTTTTTTACACCGCCAAAGGGCAAAGGCCAGCCACGCATACAAATTTTGATCAAAGAAATAAAGTTCCCCTTTACGCCGGGACCATAAACTAAAGGAGAGCGGATAATTGTTGCACTCATATTACTGGAACGAACTACTTGAGTGAGGGCTTTTTCAGCTTCAAGCTTGGCAGTAGCGTATGGATCTTTAGGAGCGGGAAGATCATCATAGCAAAAAGCTTTTAAATCACTGCTTTCACCATTCACTTTAATGGTGCTCATAAATATAAAGTGCCGGACACCCGCAGCGGCCGCATCTTTTGCAAGTTTGCGTGTACCCTCAGTATTGATACGTTTGTTATCAGAAATTAAATTTTTGGCCTTATCTGTCATTACGTGGACCCGAGCCGCCAAGTGTATAACAGTTTCGACTTTAATAAGTGCTTTGCTCCAATCTGTATCGGGGCCAAGGTCTGAAATAGGATATATTTGCGTATCAAATTGTCTAAAATCATCGTTGCGGTAACTGGCAACGACCTCGTGTCCGGACTTGATTAATTGGGGCACAAGGTTTCGGCCAATAAAACCATTTGCGCCAGTTACAAGTATTCTCATGCTCTAGCCCGTAAGGTTTCTTTTAGGACAGTAAGCATCTCGTAGGCCTGGGTTTCACGACTGTGTGTTGGTGCAGTTCTTAGTGCTGCGGTAGCAAAAGTTTTAAGCGCTGACTTGTTACTAGCTAGCTTGTTGATGCCAGAGGCCAGAGCCTTTGGATCTTCGGCGGGGACGTGGATTCCTGATTTGTCATTCATTATAATGCGCGAGGCCTCGCCTTCGGGGGCTGCAAGTAATATTGGTAAACCCATCGCTTGAGCTTCAAAAATTTTTGATGGAATGACTTCCGAGAAAACTGGGGAGTTTTTGAGGTGAACTAGTGCAACATCACACAAACTCCAAATTGCAGGCATTCTTTTTTTTGGTTGACGCGGCATAAAAATTACATTGTCAATTTTGTTTTTTTCAGCGTGCTCCATGAGCTTGGATCGTTCAGCTCCTGCTCCCACAAAAAGAAAGCGTATGGTGTCATTATATTTAAGTATTTCTGCGGCGTTAAGGACATTGCATAAAGCATGAGCCATACCGTGGGTTCCTATGTATCCAATGACAAACTTTTTATCAAGGCCCCACTCTTTTGACAAATTTAAGTTACGGGCTTGTGGCTTGTAGCGTGCAAGGTCCACGCCATTGATGACTACAGTAATTTTATTTTTGTCAATTCCGCGTTTAACTAGGTTCTCTTTGAATGAGGGGGATAGGGCAGTAATTTGGGTGGAGCGACGATATAAAAATAGCTCTAATTTTTCTATTAACTTAAAAGCAATATTTTTTTTCATAACACCAACGGCTTCTATTGATGCTGGCCAGAGATCGCCAAGTTCAAAAATAAAGGGCACATTGCGCAACGCACCGGCCGCCCACCCAGCAACTGTAGTAAAAAACTGTGGTGAAGTAGCCACAATGATGTCGGGACGTTCATCTTTTAGTGCAGCAAAAAACCCTGTAACCATGAAGCTCAAAAAATCAAATGTTCTGTGTGCAATACCCTCGTTTGCAGCTATGTAAGTTTTGACTCGAACCACCTTTATCCCAGACATAATCTCAAATTGTTTCCAATCATTTTTATAACCAGGAAATAATTTTCCTTCTGGAAAATTGGGTACTGACGTGATGACCGTGACTTGATGACCCCATTTTACCCAATAACAGGCGCGCTCGTAAACGCGGCTAGCTGCAGCATTACTCTCAGGTGGAAAATTTTCGCTTATAAACTGGATCTTCACAATTATTTTCCCTTAAGTATAAGCAAAAAAAACATTGTTATTGTTAGTGTGGTAATTATAGCTGTCAAGGATTGTCCTTGCTCCGCTAGCCAAGCTAGCATTATTAGAACTGCTCCTAAAAAAGCGACCATTGTGGCGACATATTCGTGAGAAAGTCCGCGTTGCACGGCTTTTTGATAAAAATGCTGACGATGAGCCTGCCATAACTTTTCTCCCTTAATAGCACGACCTATTAGAGTAATGGTGGCGTCAGTTAGGTAGTAAGCTGGAAGGATTATGGCTGCTGCCCAATGGCCATTTCCAGCCAAATTCAAAAGTAGCCATCCAAGCAAAAACCCTAAAGGAATACTGCCCACATCCCCTAAGAAGACCTTTGCTGGATTCCAATTCCACTTAAGGAACCCTGTGGCAGCAGCAGCAAGTATACCTCCTAGAAAAGCAGTAGGACCATCACTAATCAAAAAGACACCAACGCCAATAACGATAGTTTCAACGCTTGTGATTCCATCAATTCCGTCCATAAAATTAAAAAGGTTGATGAACCATACCCAGATTATTCCAGCCAACAATGTATCCAAAACAGGAGGTAACAAATTTTGAAAGAACGAATCTGGTGTTGGTTTAAGCAGTAAAACTGTTGAAACAGCAATTACTTGCGCAGTAAAACGAAAAATTGGGGGCAGATTGCGGAGATCATCAACCCAAGAAAGCCCTGCTAGTAGAAGTGCTGCGCAGGGCAGGCCCCAAGTGAGCAACGCATTACATTCTAAGTACAACCCTGTCATGATCCAAGCTAATAGAACTACTGCCATAAGTGAGAGCCCGCCACCCTTTGGCGTTGGGGTTTTATGGCTTGAACGCTCGTTCGGATGATCCAAAATTGCACGTGAGCGCAAAAATGGTAATAAGGCTCCTGTCCCAATATAAGTGACGGTAGCGATAAAGATGAAGAATAGAGCTTGAACGAATATTTCCATAAATTTGAGTTTATATCTAACATAACCTTGATCGTAAGAAACAATTTTATATAAAGCACATTAACTTGACTAAAAGTGAAGTGTTAGTATGAAAACTTTTATTAGGGAGATTTCTGTGAAATCTGTTTTGATTACTGGCATTACTTGTTACATTGGGTGTGAGCTTGCACGCAGCTTGGTTAAAAAAGGCGTGAGCGTTTCAGGTATTGTGCGTAATGACTCTCAAGTAAATCGTCTTTCACCTTTCCAAGATCAGATAAGTCTTTTTGTTTCAGATGGCACTCAAACTTCTTTGGATGTAGCTGTGAAGAAGAGTGAACCAGATGTCATTATCCATTTAGCAGGTTATTATGTTTGGGAACACACTCCAGCAGATGAAGCGCTTTTGATTGAGGGAAATGTTGCTTTTGGAATGCGCCTACTTGAAGCTGCTAGAAAAAATGGTATATACAGAATTATAAATACAGGTAGCCATTTTCAATATTTCGAGAGTGAACAGCCCTCTCCAATCAATCGTTATGCACAAACCAAACAGGATTTTGCAGATATTCTATATGAATATAGTAAGGATTATGATTTCCAATTTGTAAATCTGATAATTTTTGAATCCTATGGACCACGCGACTGGCGAAATAAACTTATACAGGCGATAGTTCAAAACCAACGTAGTGGTGGAACTTTGACTATAGTTGCTAGTGATCCAGTCATGGATTTTGCATACATAGATGACATTGTTGATGCCTACATTCAGGCTGCTTATTTGTTACAAAATAGCCCCAGAGAGGTATGCGGAAACAGTTATGCTTTGACTGGTGGTGAGAGAAAGTCTATCAGTGAACTTATTAAAATTTTTGAAAAAATTGGCGGTAAATCTATTATGACAGAAAAAAAAGAAGATCCAGCCAACGTTAAAAGAATTCATATGCCGTGGAACGGCCCCACTTTACCTGGTTGGAAACCTAAAATTTCATTGTATTCTGGTATAAAACGGTTTCTTAGAGACTTCTGTTAGCTCTTTTTGGGCACGCATGTATAGGAAAAGATTGATAGGATTATGAGAAAGCTCTAAATAACAAGTAATAAGCTTAGTCTGAGTGTTTGGAGCGCTTACTTGCTATTGATCTAAGTGTCATATTGAGCTTGTCATAATGGTCAATTCTAGCATCAACATGAAGACTATCAAATGGGACGTGGCAATAGCCAAAGGTTACTAAAACACTTGGTATTCCTGCGTTATTTGCGGCTTTAATATCATCCTCGCTATCTCCAATGAAAGCAGTATTGCCAAGCTCAGCCCCCATTTTATTCATGGTATAATAAACATGGCGGGGATCAGGCTTTTTGAACTTTATTGTATCTCCACAAATAATACTCGAAAAGTAGTGTCGTAATTTAAGTGCATCAAGAACGGGAAAACAGGTGGCTTCGGGTTTGTTGGTGCAAATACCAAGTTTAATTCCGTAATCTCTAAATTGGTTGAGTGCATCAACTGCACCAGGAAAAATGGAGGTATGCTCACTCGGATTCTTACGATAGTTATCTAGAAACTTAGTTTCCAATAAGCGGATGTCATCTTGGTTACCCGGTTCTCCGGTTATTGCTAGGGCTTTATCGCAAAGGGTGTGGGCACCAAATCTAACAAGTTCTTTGGTATTTTCAATAGTAATAGGCGGGCGCCCCATGGAGTCTAAAGCTCGGTTAATGGATGCACAAACGTCAGGCACACTATCAATAATTGTGCCGTCTAGATCAAATATAAGAGCATCAAACATAGTTAATGGTTGCTTGTTTTAACATTGGCCCAGGAACACCAATTCATAGGATTGTTAACGCTTAAATCATTTCGAACAAGGATTGATTTTACTTCGCCCAGCAACATAATATGAGTACCCATGCGAATTTCGCCAGCAAGTTTACATTCAAAATGTATTGGTAAATCAGCCAACTGAGGAGCCAGAGGCCTGAATGAAGTGTGGAGGCCTGAGTTAGCTATTTTGTCTGGATCGTTGGCAAAAGACGTAGTGCCACTATAGCGAATGGCCTTCGTTAGCGCATCATTTATATAGGCAACACCACAACCAAAGGATTTTGCCATGCGGATTGTATATAATGAAGCTCGCGGAGCATAGCGCTCATTAATTTTGCTATAGGAGACGCATGGCGCAATAATCAAAGGATGGCGACTAATGATAGTTGTTGATCCGCAGGGCATAAGGTTGGCTCGACCATCTTTAGTCCAAGCCGTGATCATGCCCGTTGGAGATGGAAAGAAACACGGCCAACGTGCCCTATCGTTATCCACCTCAATTTGATCTTTAGGCAAAGGGGCTAAGTATCTGATAGCCATGCCGTGGGCCGAATCGTCAGCTTCAAAGGCTACTGTGTTTGCGGCAGGAAATTTATATTGGGGCGTATAACCTTTTTGATAGTGTTTAGCTAGACCAGATTTTGGGGTTACTCTCTCAGGTTTTGGAAGGGCAGGGTCGGGGGACCATTCTGGTAGCCCCTGCCAGTGAATCTGTGACTTTCCTTCGGCAATATCTTTGCGTAATTGAATAGCGGTAATTTCTATGAAATAAACCCGGTGGGAGCCAACATCGGCCCAGGCTTTTTCGTAAATGGCGTTGCCGAAAAAGTCCTTGCTGGGTTTAACCAGTTTGCCTTCATAGACCAGATAGGCATTATTTATTACAGGAGCTTCGACGGTTTGCCCCGGACGAGTTTTTAGTCTGGCCAGGTTCAGGCGTTCAGATGTTTTTTCTTCTGGTGTCTCGGCAATGACTTTAATAGCCGTTGCTAGTTGCTCGCCTGGCGTTAGGAATTGTATGGCGACACTACGTCCGGCTTCAAGAAGCTTGGCGAAACGCCCACGCCTATGATGGCGTTTAGAAAGGGTTTGCCGACAGAAACTTAATGCTGCAATGTAGGGAAATCGGTTAACAATGGAGGGGCCAACGACTTTTTCAAAACCAACCTCTTTACCATTCGTAGTGGTAACTAGGCATGTAGGTGAAGGGAAAAAAGCGGGCCAGCGTGAATCTGCCTCTAACTGTGCAGATGTTTCAGGTAAGTCGCGTTGTAAATAAGTCCCAGCTTCATTTGCATGCCAGCCAGAGGCAGGGTCAAGGGCCGTGTAGGGCCATTTATATAAAAAATTCTGCGACATGTAGACTATATTCTTAACGTTGATTGGAAAAGTAAACAATGCTTCTGGTCGAAAATTTAGTGACTGTCAACTATTCGAAAAATATTTGTTAGTAAGATTTTACTGGAAGGCTCTCCTCGCAGTTGTTATTTCAAAGGCTATGAATGATCAAGGTAGAACTTTAACATTGGCAAATATGCGTAAAAGTATAAATCAGGCGCTGGAAGCAAAAGATGCATCCTTGGCACGAGCTTTGATGGCTGAGCTTTGGGCGGCTAGTCCTGGACCGGCGAGTGCATCAATTATTTTACCGGCATTCAAGACTTTGAAGGCTCTAACAGACGAAGTTCAAGCCAATAAGTTGAATGTATGCTTGTTGCGTTCCTTTGCTGTTGAGCCATGCATTCCAACCCTTCAAGCAGCAGCTTTGCTAGGGAATGTAGAGCTGAACGTGACCCTCGGGGGATTTAACACTTACGTACAAGATATACTGTCGCCTGAGAGCTTGGCCTACTCAACACACTTGGACTGCGTTATTCTGGGAGTGCAAACCCGGGATATTGCGCCTGACTTTTGGTTTGGAAAGAGTGTCTCTGCAGGCGAGAAGATTGCGGACGTTATTGGCAGTATTGAAAGTCTGATTAACACTTTTCGCTCCCATAGCGATGCTTATTTGCTAGTTCATAATTTGCAGCAGCCTACATGGACTGGTGCAGGCGTTCTTGATGTTGCTTCTGTGGACTCACAACGTGATGCCATTTGTAAAATAAATTTGGGATTAGTGGCAGCTGCTGAAAAGCATAAGGGCGTTCATGTTCTAGATTATGATTCACTTGTGGCTCGTCACGGTCGAGCTAATTGGTCAGACGAGAGCCGCTGGTTGACCATGCGTCTGCCTATAGCCATGGAAAACATACATCATTTGAGCGATGAGTGGCTAAAGTACCTTGTCCCCATCTCGGGTCGTATTGCAAAAGCATTGGTTGTTGACCTAGACAATACCCTGTGGGGCGGTGTGCTTGGTGAAGATGGTGTAAATGGTATTCAACTCGATGGTGAATACCCGGGAGCAGCCTATCAAGCGGTGCAGCAAGCTTTGCTTGATCTATCCCGGCGCGGTGTCATTCTTGCTGTTTGCTCAAAGAATGATGAAGCTGATGCTTTGACAGTCATTGAGAGCCATCCGGGCATGCTGATAGGGTCTGACAGATTCTCGGTTTTTAAAATAAACTGGCAAGACAAGGCTACGAATATTCAGGCTATCGCTGATGAGTTGAATATCGGAACAGATGCTATTGCCTTCCTTGATGATAACCCAGCTGAACGTCTTTGGGTGCGCCAAAAAATGCCAGAGGTGCATGTGATCGAGCTTGGCGACGATCCAATGACTTTTGCAGATGCTTTGCGTCGAGCTCCGGTATTTGAGCGCCTTAGCCTGTCAAGTGAAGACAAGTGGCGCAGACGACAGTATGCCGAGCAGCGTCAGCGTAAAGCACTACAAGGAAGTGTGGCATCTTTGGAGGATTTTTACAGGTCCCTTCACCTGCAACTTGATGTTTTTTTAGTAACACCAGCACATGTTGCACGGGTCGCCCAACTAACTCAGAAGACCAATCAGTTCAACTTGACAACTAGGCGTTACACCGAGGTAGATATTTTTCGGTTCTTAGATGACCCATTATTTGATGTCTTTGCGGCTAGAGTCAAAGATCGCTTTGGTGATAGTGGTATCATCGCAGTTGTCATTGTTGAGGCTAAGGATACAAAAGCTCGACTCGACACTTTTCTTATGAGCTGCCGTGTCATTGGAAAAACTGTTGAGACAGGTATATTATCTATCATTGTGGACAGGCTCAAAGCTAAAGGTGTTAAAATGCTTGTTGGTCACTTTATAGCCTCTGCAAAAAACTTGCCCGCAAAAAGTTTTTTTGCCGATCATGGCTTTAAGGAAAATACAAAACGGGATTGGCAACTAGAATTACCGCAGGCATCACTTAAGATGCCGGACTGGATTAAGACTTAAACACTCAAGTTAGAAGGAACATATTAACGTGAAGGAAACTGCAAAAAGTGAAAAGGTAAGACAGATCATTGCGGATACTTTGTTTATGTCCCTTGAAGAGATTGGTGAGGATGCCTCGCAGGACTCCATAAATAATTGGGACTCACTTCAGCAGTTGAACTTAGTTTTGGCCTTGGAGCAGACTTTCAACGTGCATTTTAAACCGGAAGAATTTGCAATTATGACTAGTGTTGAAAAGATCCTCGAGCAGTTGAGCTTGAAACAGGCTTAGGTAGGTGGTGGGTTTGTTGGAACGATGCGTGCAGGGTTGCCGACAACTAGATGGTTTTCTGGTACGTCCAGCGAGACAACCGAACCGGCTGCAATAACTGCTCCTTTGCCAATGCTAACCCCAGCTAACAAGACCGAATTTGCACCAATCCTTACATCGTCTTCAATTACAACAGAGGCCTTGGTTGGGTCAGCATATTTATTTTCGATGTCGTTCGCTTTATTTTTGCTTATGCGTCCGGCGTGAATGAAAGCGCCTAGCATGTGACGCCCTCGAGTAAAGCTAACTTGCGGTGCGATAAAGACATCATTGCCAATAACCGCATCCTCACAAATTAAGGTTTGCTCCATGGCGCGCACGTTGTAACCAAGTTTGGCACCGGCAAGGACTATTGCGCCGCCTCCAAATACACAGCCGTCACCGATTGAAACATCTTCACGGATAATGACGTTATTAGCAGTTTGCACATTGTTGCCAAGGATAGTATTTTCATAAATTACGGAATTAGAGCGAATTATGCAGTTGGCTCCTAAGGTCGCCCCAGCACTATTTTCAAGAGTGCGCTTGTCCAATTGAGATGACTTGCAAGGATAGCCAATGATGGCGCTTTTATCAAGTAGAGTCCCTTCGCCAATTTTACAGTCACCAATAAGATTGGTTGCGCTCATCAGATGATTCCCTCCTTTGGGTAGGCATTATAAATGTCGTCCAGAGTTTGAAATGCAAAGCCTCTTTTATGAACGGCATCAATCAACTCCAACAAAAAAGATTGTGCACCAGGACCAGTGGAAAATAATTTTTCGGCATCCTTACTGGAGAGAGTTGATATTTTTGGCTTTAGTTGTAAGTAGTTCTGATGGTCGGACAGGTTAAGCGTAAACATAAAAGGATGTACGCCAATTATCTTCAGGCCAGGTGAGAAGAAGAGACTTTCGTATCGATTTAGGCGAAAGTCACCATCACGCCGCCAGTGTATATCATCAGCCCAAAACATTGGAAAACGAGGAATTCCTGTCCAATGATGCAAGGGGACCAGTCCCGTTTGCAGATAAAGGCAGAGATTACTGTCGTAAAGAATATTTCGAGCCTTCATAGCCATGGAAATATGGCTGTCATCGACCATCGCATGGGCGCGAAAAGAACGGGCCTCAGGGAAAAGCTTGAAGACATGTTCAATAACCTTCTCACGGGTATCACCATGGGACGACCCTGGTAGGAAATTCGGATGTAGACCAACATTGACGGTTCCTGCAGCTTTTTCAGCTGAAAGAACTGCGCTTTTGTGAGTGGCGAAGGCAGTTGGTGTGACACCTCGTTCCTTCATGGCTGTTAAAAGGGTCTGGATACAATACTCAGATGCCCAGTCAATATCTGTGGTGAACACAAAAACGGGTTTATCAAACAATCAGAATCTCCAAGGCATAAATTTCTAAAGTAGCTTTTTGGTTAATATTTGCACCATTGTTTCCAAAGGAGAAGCAAGGTCAACATTTAAAAGAGTAGCACTCTGGTCTGTTGCTAGTGGTTTTAGACGTTCAATAATTACTTTAAGTTTTGGTGTGCTTCTTTCAAGGCTTTTAGCCGTCATTTCTCCTTTTCTTTTAGCCGTAGCATATTGAGTAAAGTTAGCAGGTGCTTCTTGAACATAAATGCTGGAAGGGTAAAATAATGTGAGGGTTCCCTCAGACTGACTCAAAAGGTCTTCAACTACTTTTATCAACCCATTGGAATAAATATTGTAGAATTTGTCAGTATTATCTTTATCGGGGCGGCTCGATATGCGTGGAGTGGCAAAATACATCAAATGAGTGGGGAGCCAACCTCTTTTTCTTAATGATTGAATGGCTATTGTTGGCTTTAGTACGTCCAACTGTAGTACTTTGCAAGTGTAGCCATATTTTGATATGTCTTTTGCCACAAACTCAGCATCTTGTTTTCCGCTCAAATAAGTAATAGCAGTTTCACCTCCTCCTGCAGCAACAATTTTTGCTGTTATTTCTCCGAGGCCTCTACTGCCTCCGATGATGAGAGCTCGCATTTTCTTAAAGGGTGTTCCTGTAACATGGGGTTTGACAGTTGTTATACTTGGTTGCAGAATTGGCTGAGGGCGCACAAAAGCATTTACTTTTCCTGTCATCCCACCACCCTTGAGTGTTATTGTAATCATTGAAATGCGATCGTCTGAGTGTGTGACCCAGTATTGGGTGGGCTCATCTGAGCGTTGGTTAGAAAAAACTACATCGAAACCTGAAAATAGAGAATGAAGGCCAGGACAGCGCATTCCTATAAGTTTTGATAGTCCAAGTAAGCGTGCAACCCCATCTATGCCAAGGGCCCGAGTTGAGTGGGGAAAAGCGCTTTTAATTGCATTCACATTTCCAGAAAGTTTAAATGAGCCTAAGTCATTTTTAATGTCTTCAAAAGTTCTATCAGCAGGCTGTCTAGAAAAATTAGTAGTTTTTAATGAGAAAGAAGTAGGTTTCGGGCTTTGTGTCTTGCCGTACAATCTAATTTTAGTAGTTTCTAAACCTTGACATTGTAAACTTAACTCAATTGTGTTTTTGAAAATATTACTCGGAACCACAATTATATTTTCTTTTAGAAATACAGGATTTCTAAAAGTTACTGATAGTCGATTTATGGATAATGGGTGTATTTTCAGAAATTTTTCAATGCCACACAAGACATTGTGGATGCCATGGGCTACTATTTGCCCGAACATGGTACGCCGTGCACGGATTGAATCCAGGTGTATGGGATTGAAGTCACCGGACAGTTCTGCAAAGGAGAGTTGGCTTTGCAAGGAATGCTGGAAAGGGGATAGAATCATTTTAATTAGTATAATTCATCAAGTTTAGACTTGTACTTAAATTTTATTGTGATTGCTTTTTTTTTCTAATTTCTGTTTCCACGTATATTTTATAAGGTCGTTTTATTATTACTTTTACTCTAAGTTATTTTTACAAACTATTAGTTATAATATAGGTGCACGTGGCTAATCTAGTTAAAGGAAAGTCAGGGAATATTGTTGAACCATTTTTCAATGTATAGCTCACGGAGACAAAAATTACCGAAGTATGAAGATCTGCTAACTTTCAATAACTTCTTTTTGGAGGGGCACTCATTATAAAACATAGTGCTGCGTGGAAAATTGCTAGATCACGCATAAAACGTTTTGGTTGAAAAAGAATTGCATAAAATAAAACCTTGGGTGCGTGCTTTATAAGTAAACGCTTTGCCCTAAATTGTGCCGCCTCAAGGTTCTCATATTTTTTTACCAGATAAAGGTGGCTCCAGACTATATTCCATTCTTTACGCCAACGAATACGAAAGGTTGATGTGGTAGCTTTGCTAACTAAATGTGTTCCCTGTGCGTTGGATGCAAATATGATTAAATAACCCTTTTCAATCATTCTGCAACATAAGTCATTGTCCTCTCCATATAAAAAAATGTTTTCATCAAAACCACCAACCTCATTCCATATGGTCATGTCGCATAAATAAGCTGCGCCAGTCGCAAACCAAGTACAAAAGTTACCCTCTGGCACAATGCTGGTGCGGGTTTGCACTCTCTCATTGGGCCCCTGTAATTCAAGCTCAAGTCCGCGTTTAGGACTGTAGAGGAGGGGCGCTACAATTCCAGCATTACCACCTGAGGCTTCTGCAGTCTTGTAAAGTTCCTGTATCGCCGGTGAAGGTAGGGTCGCATCCGGGTTCAAAAGTAATGCGTATTTTGTTTTTACTTTTGAAAAGGCTTGGTTTGCAGCGATACCCATTCCAACATTTCTCTTGTTAAGTATGATCTCGGCATCAGGGCGAATGTGGCGTATTTTTTTGACGGAATCATCGGTGCTAGCGTTATCTATTACAATTACTTTTATCTCTTCAGCTATGGGGGTTAGGCAATTTTCAATCACGTTAGCGGAATTGTAATTGACAACAATAAGGGAAATGTTAGCTAAGCCTGACAGTTTTAGTTCCTAGCAGAAAAATTTTTAAATTTATCAAAACCCCAATATTTATATCTTGGGAGTACCAGAAAAACTTATCTAACTATCTTAGTTAGCCATTTTTTAATGTCAACTTAGGTTGAGTGTCTTGCTTTAAAATAATTTTGAAGATGTTCAATTTAGTTTTTTTTGGATGTCTTAAATATGCTTGCCAAGCTTTACCGTAAAGTTGCAGTATATTTTTTTGTAAACACAAGCCCATCAGAATTTTTTTTTATGTCTTGTGCATTTGTGTTCCAAAAATTGGTCTAAAGTTATCTATTTTAAAAGTTACTTTGTAAATTTCCAAAAGTGGGTAAAAGCGCATCTTTTTCCGATAAAATTATAGAACTACTATTTACAGGCCAGTTTATTGCAAGATCAGGATCATCCCAACGAATGCCACCTTCATGTTTTGGCATGTAATAAGCATCCGTCTTATATTGAATTTCACAGTCAGGAGTTAGTGTCATAAAGCCATGTGCAAAACCAGCAGGTACGAATAACATTTTTGGGGTTTGAGCAGAAAGCTCAGCGCTAACGTATTGAGAGTAGGTTGGTGACGTCCTACGTAAGTCCACGGCGACATCCCAAATTATACCATTTGTCACTCTGATCAATTTAGCCTGGGCGTGTGGTGGAAATTGAAAATGGAGGCCACGAATAACACCAGCCTCTTTTGAACTGCTGTGATTATCTTGGACAAAATCACATTCTATTCCTGCCTGCTCGAAATTGCGTCTAGAGTAGGACTCTAGGAAAAACCCTCTATTATCCTCAAATAGATTTACTTCGATAAGTTTGACATCAGGGATCTCAAGAGAAGTGATTTTCATAGCCTTAATAGTTTGCCCTCAATTAATTTGCTCAAGAAGAACACAGATTGTATCTCCTCTGTTTCTTTTGTTGTTATCGTCAGCTATTTTTTGAAATTCTTCAATCTGCGCATCATTGAAAATAGATTTTTCAGGGTTTTCTCCATAAGAGTTTTCAGCAAACATTGATATTCCCTTCAAATATTGTTCACTTACCCAGATAGGAACAATAGTTGAGTCTGACCAAAGTCTTGTAACTTTTAAATCTACTTGCTTGGCTAGTAATCTGATACTTTTATGAGAATGGATATAAAAATGCCTGGGCACTTCCAGCGCCATCCAATTGACACCATATTTTTCCCAATTATCTGAGGTAACTGTGGGAATACGCACTAGTATTCTACCATTTTTCTTCAAGAGCTTTTTAGCATGCAGCAATGTTTTTTGCTGTTCTTGCATATGCTCTAGGGAATGGTGGAATGTAATGAGGTCATATTGTCGCTCTATTGAAAATATATCTGTCTTTTTTGCTAGGATTTTTCCATCAACGAAGACATCTGCTTCGATGAATTTGTCTATGGCTAATATATCTCTGATTCCAAAAGAACGCATTTGCCAGGCAAAATCACCTGTACCTCCACCCACATCTAAAATAGTGTCTGATATTTTTATTCCAAGGTCAGCGTAGAAATCCAACATGACAGAAGGCCGTTTTATGCGATGGAGGATAGATCCGATAAATCCCTTTCCCTCAAGCGCATATCTGGTTCGTGATCTGCGAAAAAACCTTTTAACAAAGTTATTAGTTTTTCGTTTTTTTTGAGTGTAGCTATAAAAATCCTTTGGATAATGATCTGAAATATTTTCTGGTATTTTGATAATCTGCAGACATTCGCAATTACGACATTGAAAGAAATCAAAGGGTTCTTTGGTCCCATATGCTAGTTCCAGAAATTGATAGCCTTGGCCGCCAAAGGCTCCACATATGGCACATCTATAATTTTTATTTTTTTCAGACATGATGCCCTAAACTTAATGAAAAATTTTGGGATTTTTCCAATATGCAAGCAAAATTTTTAGATTGCATTATTAAATTAATATAAGCTTTTGATCCTGTAGCTTAGCTAAAAAGTGAAATTCTTTTGGTATTAGTAATATATTTAAATTTTGATATAAATAACTTTATCACACAATATCTACTGGATTAACTGGTTACCAATTTTGGTTCAGGATATAATTGTAGCTCGACTAACTATCTCTTTCTAGTCGGATTAGGTAGATATTAGGAATTTTTTATCTAGAGTTTCTCATAACTTTATTGAGCTTTAGCAGGTTAGCTCATTGTTCAAAAAAAGCGGTTTTGCTTTTTTAATAAGTGCAGTTTAATATTACTCAAAAAATATGTTTATTCAAATATACAACTAGGACTTTTAGTCAACAGAATAGGATTTTTAATCCCGATTAGTAAATTCATAAAATTTGTGGTTGGAATGTGACAGGTAGTCTTGGTTGTAGAGTTCAAAAAAAAGATGAATATAGTTGCGTTCAGAGTTTACGGGTTTCGAAAGCCTAAAATTTGAGAAGTTTAAGGTAAATTTGTTTAAACATCTGGTTTGCTTGCCCCATTGCTAGTCGACTCATATAATACAAACAATAAATTAAGTTTGGCTCACAAAGTCGTTGGGAGCGGTTTTTTTACATTGAGGTTATAAATGGCGATTAGTGAGAATGTCGTACTTGGTGACGGTGTCCAGATTTTCCACACGAATTTAGTTAATTTATACGGTTGTACCATTGGAGCTAATACTAAAATAGGAACTTTTGTTGAGGTTCAAAAAGGTGTCCATATTGGTGCTATGTGCAAAATATCATCGCACAGCTTCGTTTGCGAAGGGGTCACAATAGAAGATTGTGTTTTCATTGGACACGGTGTGATGTTTACAAATGACGTTTACCCAAGTTCGGTTAATGAAGATGGCACCATGCAAGGCGATAGTGATTGGCAAGTTATCGAGACGAGGGTGAAAAGAAACGCCTCAATAGGTAGCGGTGCGACTATACTTCCGGGTATTACTATTGGTGAAGGTGCTATAATTGGGGCAGGTTCGGTGGTGGTCAAAGATGTTGCTGATAATATGATTGTTGTTGGTAATCCAGCAAGACCAATTAGATCTGGAAAAAAGAAAAATGAACGTGGAGAAACGTTGTAAATGTGCCTGAAAATAGGAATTGTGGGTTATGGTTACTGGGGCCCCAACTTAGTCAGGAACTTCAATAAGACAGATGGTTGTGAAGTGTTGGCGGTTTGTGATCGATCCGAAGATAGGTTGACGCAAGCAAACAAATTATACCCAAGCATTAAAACATATCAGAATTATAGTGAATTTTTGGAATCTGGGCTTGATGCAGTTGCTGTTGCAACGCCAGTCGCCTCACACTATCAGCTCGCAATGCAGGCTTTGGAAACGAATAAACATTTGCTCATCGAAAAGCCTATGGCAGAGTCGGCCAAACAGGCTGAAAATCTTATTTTAGAATCTAAAAAGCGTGGTCTGATCTTAATGGTCGATCATACCTTTGTTTATACAGGTGCAGTTCAGAAAATTCACGATCTCTATAAAAAAGGTGAATTGGGAGACATCCAATATTTTGACTCAACGCGTATGAATTTGGGCCTTTACCAACATGATGTTGATGTTATTTGGGATTTGGCAGTTCATGATCTTTCAATTCTTGACTTTATTATAAATGAGTCACCAAGTTCGGTTTCTGCGGTTGGCACCAGTCACGTGCCTGGAATGCCTGAAGACATGGCATATATGAGCGTGTTTTATGAGTCAGGTACTATGGCTCATATTAGTGTTAACTGGCTATCGCCGGTTAAAGTGCGACGTACGGTGATTGGTGGTACTAAAAAAATGATTGTTTGGGATGATTTGGAGCCAAGTGAAAAAATAAAGGTTTACGATACGGGCGTCACTATTACGGATGATCCTGAAAAGATTTATGATATGATCGTGGGCTACCGGGTGGGCGATATGTGGGCGCCACAGGTTCCAATGTTGGAAGCATTAGCGATCGAGGCGGAACATTTTATTGAATGCATAAAAACCAAATCTACACCTATTACCTCTGGTGGAATTGGCTTGCGTGTGGTCAAAACACTTGAAGCAGCGACTCAGTCCATGAAAAACAGAGGCACCCCCATCATTCTTTCAGGAGAAAAGGGTTAATGGTTCCGTTTCTTGATTTAAAAAAACAGTACGCGGAGATAAAAGATGAGGTCAATGCAGCTGTTATGGATGTTATTGAAAGCACCCAATTTGTTCTTGGAGATGAGGTTAAAGCATTTGAAGATGATTTTGCAGTTTATTGCACTAGTGCCCATTGCGTTGCCTTTAATTCTGGTACTAGCGCTTTGCACTTGGCACTCCTTGCACTTGAAATTGGCCCAGGTGATGAAGTAATTACTGTTTCATCTACCTTTATTGCAACAGTTGCAGCTATTAGGTATGCCGGGGCTAAGCCGGTTTTAGTTGATGTGGATAAAAACAGTTGGACGATGAATGTCGATCTGATTGAGGCAGCAATTACACAGAAGACAAAAGCAATAATGCCTGTTCATCTGCATGGGCGAGTCGCAAACATGGGGGTAATTTGTGCAATTGCAGCAAAGCATGGAATATATATTATAGAAGATGCTGCACAAGCTCACGGTGCCCAACATAATGGAAAGCTAGCAGGATCATTTGGAGATATTGGGTGCTTTAGTTATTATCCTGGAAAAAATCTTGGTGCCTATGGTGAAGGTGGGGCTGCAGTCACTAATGACGCAAAACTCGCTCATAAAATGCGGGTCTTACGTGACTGGGGACAGGAAAAAAGATTTCATCACAATGTACAAGGTTACAACGCTCGTATGGATGGTATCCAAGGAGCTGTATTACGGGTCAAGTTGCGCTATCTAGACAAATGGATAGAAGCACGTCGGGCCCACGCCAATTTTTATAATGAGTTACTATCCGATGTTGATTGCGTAGTGCCTTGTTTGACAGATGATAAGCACGTTTATCACATTTATTCTGTTTTGGTTAATGAGCGTGATCGTGTGCAAAAAGCTCTTGGCAATTTTGGTATTAATACTAACATTCATTATCCTATTCCAGTTCATTTACAAGGTGCTCATGCTGATCTTGGATACACAAACGGGGATTTTGTCGTTACAGAAAGTCTAAGCACAAAGTTTTTATCGCTCCCAATGTATGCAGAGCTTAGTAAAAAACAAATTATTGAAACCGTGAATGGTTTAAGGAAAGCAATTAATGACTGAGTTGAATCTTGTAGGGTTCAAAATATTGGTCACGGGAGGTGCTGGTTTTATAGGCTCTGAACTTGTCCATCAATTGTCTGAGGCTGGGGCTAAAGTTATTGTCGTTGATAATCTAGTTAATGGTAAAAGTGAAAATCTAAATGAAATTACTGGTACAAAAGTTATCTTAAAAGTTTCTGATGTAAGAGACTACGATGTTATGGGACAGTTATTTGACGGTGTGGATATTATTTATCATCTGGCTTGTCTTGGGGTGCGTCATTCAATTCATCATCCTGAGGAAAATCATGAGGTTAATGCCAGCGCTACGTTGAAGTTACTTGAGTTATCAAAGAAGGCCAAAGTAGGGCGTTTCGTTTATGTATCTACGTCTGAAGTTTATGGAACCGCACGCCATATTCCAATGACAGAGCAACATCCAACTACACCTCATACGGTTTATGGTGGATCAAAATTGGCTGGTGAATGTTATGCACGGGCTTTTTTTGAAACTTACAAATACAGTACGGTCATCGTTCGCCCTTTTAATTCTTTTGGTCCAAGAAGCCACCATGAGGGTGATAGCGGTGAAGTTATTCCCAAATTTATGCTACGTGCCTTGGCTGGAGAACCTATGATTATTTTTGGTGATGGCGGACAAACTCGAGATTTCACCTTCGTCGCTGACACGGCTCGTGGCATTCTGTTGGCAGGGCTATCAGAGCAAGCACTTGGGGAAACTATAAATTTAGGTCAGGGTAAAGAAATAACAATTAGTGATCTGGCATATAAAATTAGGAAGGTTACGGGAAAACTGGATGCAAAAATAATTTTTGATGAGCCGCGGCCGGGGGATGTGTTGCGACTTTTGGCGTCTTCTAAAAAGGCTCAAGAGCTTCTAAATTTTGCTCCTAAAATTGAGTTAGAGGAAGGGCTTAAGAAATTATGCTACTGGTATGCTAATCTGAGTGAGAACCCGCTGACGCTATTGGAAAGAGAAGTGCGGTATAATTGGCGCATGAATGGAAGTAAAAACGATGTCTAAGCCCAAAATTTCTCTAATTGTGCCTTGTTGGAATGAAGATAAGATGGTGGCACTTTTTTTTGCCGAGACTTCACAAGCAATAAAGAATATTGAGGCTGACTTTGAGTTCCTTTTTATCGATGACGGCTCTACTGATGACACCTATGAGGCTCTAAAGAAGTTAGCCGATTCAGATAAGCGTGTGCGAATTTTGCGCCTTTCGAAAAATTTTGGTAGCTTTCCAGCAATTAGTGCTGGTATGTACCATGCTACTGGCGATGCCATTATTTGTATGGCAGCTGATTTGCAGGATCCGCCGAGTCTAATTGGAAAGCTGGTAGAGAGCTGGCACGCAGGAAATGATATAGTTTGGGCTGCAATAGGCAAACGTAAAGATTCCTTTTTTCAAACTTTTTTTTCAGAACTATTTTATTCTACAATCCGCCGTATTGCTCTTCAAAATTTGCCACCTCAAGGTATGAATGTTGGTCTATTCTCACGAAGGGTTATAGATATTTACAATGCTCTTCCTGAACGAGATAGTATTCCTTTTTTTACTATTTTAAAGTTAGGCTTCAAACAAGCACAAATTAGTTATAATCGCCAAGCAAGACGTATTGGAACATCTGGCTGGTCTTTTTGGAAACGAATTCGCTCTGCAATAGATGTGGTTGTGACGTTTTCATATGCCCCGGTGAGGTTGATTAGCACGGTAGGTTTTATAGCTGCTACTATTGGTGTAGTTTATGCCTCAGTTATTATAATACAGAGTCTATTCTTTGAAGTTGCGGTATCGGGCTGGTCGTCATTAATGGTGGTGCTGCTATTAGTTTCTGGGATTCAGATGGTTACATTAGGTTTTATTGCAGAATATCTTTGGCGTCAAAGTAAGCAGGTGCGAAGAGACCCGCGTTACATCGTTATGGATGAATATGGTAGTAAATTGCATAGCAAACCAACAAGTCTAGTATTAGATGCGGATAACATTAACGTTTCTCCAAACTGTTAGGAAAAATTTTTGCAAATTCTTGTTACTGGAGCTACAGGTTACATTGGGTCTCGTTTATGTCGACTTTTAACTGATAGCACTCATAATGAAATATTTTCATTACAGCGTTCTAGTCAATCCTCTGAAGATAATATTAATGTGATTAAATGGGATTTGCGTAGTCCCATTGATGAGGCAATTTTACCTGCAAAAATAGATGCAGTTGTTCATTTGGCCTTAGCTCGGAACTTTCGCCGGTTTCCTGAGGCGGTTGGTGATCTTTTTTCAACAAATGTACGCACAACGGTTGAGCTTCTTGAATATGCCCGTAAGGCTGGGGCCTCACACTTTTTTATGGCTTCAACTGGTAACAGCTATGCTTCTGACTTGGGACTGAGAGTTGGTGAAAGGCCTCAACCACCCAATGATTTTTATACTGCCTCTAAACTTGCTGCTGAAGCTCTATGCCGAGCGTATAGAACTTGTTTTCCAATTAATATTTTGAGGATATTTTTCCCCTATGGTCCTTATCAAGACGAGAAGACAATTAAACGTTTGATCACTAGTGTTAGGGATGAGAGGCCAATTTTGTTGGGACAACGACCAGATGGAAATGGTGATCTTTTATCGTTAATTTATGTAGATGACCTCACGCAAGTAATAAAGTTGTCAATTGAAGAGGGGTGGGATGGACTATTTGATGTTGCAGCTCCCGAAATATTATCTGTTCGCCATATTGCTAATGAAATAGGCAAACAATTGGGCATTAAAGTTGTATTTGAGGAAGCTGATTATCCAGGAAAAAACATGTGCGCTGACTTAACTGCCTTGGAAAAAAAGAATCAAATAAATTTGAGGAATTTTTCCCAAGGTTTGTCTTCTTTGTTAACTCAAGAAAAGTTGAGTTCTTAAGTTAGAGAGAATTGGCATCTCTATATGTAAAAAGGCTAAGCATTACTAACGATCCTTGCAACCATAAAGAAACTAACCACCAGCTTTGCCACAATCCATAGCTTACAGAAATTAGACATATAGCAGATGCCAAGGATGCAAAAGCAAGTGCTTTGCCAATTTGAGGAGCCTGACTCTTATTAATACTCCATAAGACACATAAGACAAGTATAAGCCCAAGAATTGCTCCGCCCGCTCCCAACTCCAACCATATTTGAATTAGTCCGTTGTGTGGGTGAAGGGGTATGGCCTCAGTATTTCCTGTGTGTATTTTACCATTATCTCGGTATAGAAATGTAATTTTAGTTTCGGTTTTGCTGAGATTGCGTGAAGTTCTAATGCCATGTCCAATTAGTGGCTTGTTCATAACTAAATTAGAGGCATACTGCCATATCACTAGTCGTGGGTATACGCTATACGATAATTCCGGAAGATCTTTTCCTATAGTACGAGCATCTGGTAAAGCCTTCATAATGAAAGGAGCACCCAAAATTAAAAGTGTTAGTCCAATTGTGGCAATTTTATTTACAACACGAGGGTAAAAATAAGCTATTAGAAAAGAAACTGATCCAACTCCGACTGCAACAGTTGCAGCAAAACTGTAGCCTCTGGAAATAATATAAGCGGAGGTAATAAAACCTATACAAGAAAGTAGGTAGCGCTTTTGAGTGTGTAAAATAATCAAGGTAGGCCAGAGAAGTAAACTTAAAAGACACACTCCGTTATTAATCACAAAACCGCGAATATCCGTGTCATTAAGATTAGCAATAGTCAAAACTTTATCATGCAAGACAATGTGTAAGATCTTACTGATAAAGAAATCGGTTGAGACATCAATAAAAGCGAGACTTAAACCAAAAAAGAAACCCCATACAGTTGACTGACAGACAATAATTCGCTCATTTGTGCTAAGGGTTTTTAGAGACATTATAATAAGAATGCCACCAAGCATACAAATCGTTATGGAGAGACCTATTGTCTTATTAAAGTCAGTAGAAATTGACCAAAATAAGCTGGCAACAGACCAGAAAGTTAGGGCCAGAACAGATAAACTTAGTGCCCTTGGACAAGTCGGGCGGTCCTTTTTCTTAGTGATTAAAACGAAAAGACAAACTAGAACAATAATGCCAAATAAAATAGTAATCCCTTTCGTAGCATATAATGCAACTACAGGAATTAATAAGCCAACAAAACTAAACGCTAGGGAAATACCAGATATACTTGTTTGGATATGTTTCAAATTCGACAACAATTTTTATCTTTCTGTGAAGCTTATAGATATTAATTTAATAGGGAGAATTAATAGATGCTTGCTATTAAATTGGCAACTTACTGTATTGTTTTATATTTTGATATTTCTAGAAATGAACATAACTACCGAGATCTATCCGGCGACTTTTGGATCTTTGTTTTCTCAGTTGGATATTGCCCAAATAGGCAATCACAAAAAAATTTAAATGCAACAGGGGGGGGGGTAAAAAAAAGACCCATGATGGTCATAAAATTAATTATTAGTTTCAACGCTGTCTTTTCTCCTCGAGTACTTATGCGTCAGCCATGTCAGATGAAACGGCAATTTTATAAAATAATACATGGCATTAAAGATGTGCCCTTTTGAAAGGGATGCATTAATGGCTTCATAATGGATATTAAAGATTCGAAAGTGTAAATCTATGCAGCTTGGTGCATAGTTAATAGCGATACGTAAGGTACAGTCCAAACGTCTGGACGTTTGGTTTGTAATTGAACCCGGGGTAACAAAATAGTTCATTAGGAAGTCAGGTTCGACCCTGAAGCGTATATTTTCTTTTTTTAAAATTTTAAGCCACAGATCAAAGTCTTGCGCAGTTTTTAATGTTTCGTCAAATCCGCCAACACTTAATACGGCATCTCTTAGTACAACTACGCTAGAAGTAGCAATAAATCCCTTTCGGTATAATCCTCGGTAAGGGTTAGTTGCTGCCTCAAATCGAGTACTACAAAAAATAGGTTTTTTACTTGTTTTGTCGATACGATAATAGTTGTGAGACACCAAAACAAGATTATGTCTTCGGATAGCGTCCATGCTGGTGGAGAGTTTTTTAGGATGCCATTCGTCGTCAGCGTCCAGAAAAGCAAGCCATTCTCCTGTTGCTGCATTTATGGCTCGGTTGCGAGCCGCACCTGCACCAAGATTTTGCTGTTTAAATATTATTATTTCAATTTCGTAAATATGCTCCTTAAAAGATTCCACTATTTTTAAAGTATCATCGTTAGAGCCATCATCTATCACAATAATTTGTTTGGGTTTAAGAGTTTGTTTAGCAACTGAAGATAGCGCTCTTTCAATAGTATCAGCTGCCTTATAGGCCGGGATTATGACACTTATGGTCATCTCAGCAGAATTCCTCAAGTGTTGTTGATGGTGACGTTTTGCTCAGGGGTTGTTCAATAAATAGGCGAATGGCAAGTTCGAGCATAATTAGTGAGTAAACTCGGAATGCATGACGGTATGGATTGGCTAGCAAAGTCTCTATACCTTGCCGTGTCCACCATCCACGTTCCAAAGATGTAGGGCTAGTTAGAAGGCGCTTTGCTTGCTTTCCCAGACCAGCATGCATCCATTTTGGAACTGGAGATGCGAAGCCCTGCTTCGGTGCCTTTAGAATTGGCTCAGGTAGAAACCTTCTGGCAATGTTTCGTTCCAGGCCTTTTGGTTCCTCACTTGGCGTACGTGCTTTTGACGGTACTGCTAATGCTGCTTCCACAAGTCGATGATCTAAAAATGGTACTCGGCCTTCAACACTAGCTGCCATCGAAGAACGGTCAAGTAGTAACAAAAGATCCTCTGGAAGATATGACTCCAGATCTGCAATTAAGGATCCTGTTTGTGGGTCTCCATTGAAATTAGTAAATGAGTGGGCCTGGATAGAGTCGGGGATACTTTGCCCATTACCAATTATGTCTCGGATAGGGGATGGAAAGGATGTTGTGTGATCATGTATGTATTGACCACGATTGTTATTATAATGCTCTGCTCGATTTAGTTGCCAAGATTGCATGGGTGATACAAATTTTTTTGTCAAAGAACGTATTGGTGAGGGTAATGACAGAAAACAACGTTCAATGGGCATTTGAAAATATCTTTTATATCCTGCAAAAATCTCATCCCCTCCAGTTCCGTTCAGGGCCACTCTGAGGTGTTTACCAAGGGCTTGTTCAATCATAAAGTTTGGCAACAAGGAGGCATCATTTAGTGGTTCTTCTGTATGCCAAGCAAGATTAAGGAGATGATCTCCTATCCCTGTTTCTGCTATATTCAGTTCGTGATGATTTGTTCCATATCGCTCAGACACCATGGAAGCTAATGGTGTTTCATCTACAGTAGAGCCTTCAAAACGGACAGTATATGTATTAAGTGGCTTATCAATTAAACTAGCTGAAATGGCAACCATTAGACCAGAATCAATACCTCCTGAAAGTAAGGCTCCTAGGGGAACATCACTACGAAGTTGCATTTTCAAGCTATCGGAAAGAAGCGCTAACAAATAGTCTTCAATGTCGGCTGTTTGAGCAGGAATTTTATCTGCTGGTTTGGGTTGCCAATAGCGTTTTATTTTTAAAACACCATTAGCTTCGGCAACAAGTTGGTGGCCAGGAGGGAGTTTGTTGATACCCTTGTAAAGAGTATTAGGTGCAGGAACATAGCCATGAGCTAAATAAGAGCTGACAGCCTGCTCGTCAACAGCTGTGTGAATTAGACCCGAAACTAATAGGGGTTTTATTTCAGAGGCAAAAATTATCCCACCCCCGTTAACTTCAGCCCAGTAGAGAGGCTTGATACCTAAGCGGTCTCGGGTCAGTATTAAACGATGGGTATCCGATTCATATAGCGCTATGGCAAACATACCGTTTAGAAGATTAACAAATTCATTTCCATGGGCTGAATGTAATGGTAATATAACTTCAACATCTCCATTACTTTGGTAAGAATAGTTCTGTGTTTCGGGGGTTCTCTTTAATTCTTTGTAGTTGTATATTTCGCCGTTGCAGAGCAAAACTCGACGATTACCATCTTCAACAATAGGCTGTTCACCAGTTTCAAGGTCTATAATAGCGAGACGTTTAAAACCTGCCTGAAAACGTCTGTTACTACTTTGGTATATTTTTTCACTATCAGGACCTCTATGTGCCATTACTTGCAACATTGCACTTATGTCAGCTGATTTGTCTTTAGCTTGATGGGGAAGAAATAGGCCAGCAATTCCACACATGTCTAACTGTCTTGGTTATTTAATAAAAAGGATATCGTCAAATTGTTTATCTGTGCCATTTGAGTAGGCTACATATTCAGAAAACTCAATAAAAGCGCCTTTTTTAGTTGAAAAAATTTTAGAAAAATGACTCTTAAATATTTCGTTCATATTTTCATAATCTGTTTTTTTATCTGGGATTCTGGATATCTCAAGCATCGCACATTCTATTTTCTCCCAGAAAATAGTGCCAAGTTGACTAAATATAGTTTCGTCTAAACCTTCAGTGTCGCTCTTATAAGCCAAAGAAGTGTGATTTTTGATAATTGACGAAAAAGGCTCTTTTAAAACATCTGGCCGACGAATTTCAACTTTTTCAGACAAATGGGTACTGTTTAAAATAGCATTTTTGTTTAGAGAAATGTTTCCTGAGTTGGTCAAATTTATGCTGATATCAATTGTTTTATTAGCTTCGGCAAGTCCATAATTGAACAGGCTTGCGTTGGTGAATCTCTCTAAATTAACTGTAGCAATTTCAAAGCTTGAAGTTTTTGGTTCAAAGCAGTATGCGTGCGTTATATTTTTGGAAGCGATCAACATCTGACGTGTGAAAAGCCCAATATTTGCTCCAACATCGATAAGTCCAATGTTCTCGCCCTTTAGATGGCTTAAAATTCTTTTATTATTACTTGTGCCCCACTCTTGGTGTGTAATAATTTGAGGAAATATTGTTTCGTCAATATTAATAAAAATTTCTTTAGCAGAGGCTGTATAAAGAGGAGAGCTTTCTTTTAATTTTAATTTAGCATGCGAAAATAAGACACCTTGCTTCATTGCGAGTGGGGTGAATTCTATTTTATTAGCTAACTTCCATAATCTGAATGTATGCCAACTGTATTTTTTCAATAATTTGCTAAAGCAAGGATTAAAAAGGAATTTTATAACGTCTTTAATAATTTTATTCAATTTTTGGTATCCTCTTGCGCCAAGCTCATTTTCGTGCGTGATTTATTCAACTTTTTCAAAAAGTAGTTCACCTGTCCAAGGTAAGTCCCCTTCATGGGAAAAAACTATGGCGTTTCCCAAGTAGCTAATGCCATAGGATTTCCAGATAGGAAAAGTTGCTATTGTAGCGTTGTCATCAGTAATTAGACGAAAAAGAGACTTAGCGCTATGTAGCAAAATATTTACACCATCTCTTTCCACGTCTAGTGGAGTGATAAGAATTCGTTTAATCTCATGCTTTCCTTCTCCATTAACCGTATCGATAATTGACATAGACTTGCTACTGAACTTCCATTTTCGGTTTAAATGCCTTACCCCTGCCAAGCGTTTATATCCACTATGCATCAGCTCAAGACTATCATCGCTTAACTCAACGCAAGGGTTTGGTCCGCCATAGAGACGGCGAAAATTATTAGAATAATAAGGCTTGTTAGGTGGGTAGGGATCTGCGCCATCGATGATGAGTGTGTTATGAGCCATAGCCGAACGATAAAATGCGGCGTCACCAGTCTCACCGTAATGTCCTCGACCTGGGTCTACAAATATAGGTTCGTCATTGTAATGCAATTCAAACGAACCAGTATCTTGGTGTCCATGTCCTGGCATTTGTGACCATCCTTCAGGAGCTGCATGCCACAAAGTGGAAAAGGGTCCATAGTCTTTTCTGTACCACCCAGCTTCCTGAAAAATTTTGAGCTCTCTGGTCGAGGGTTGATACTTCGGTTTGATTAGCCTCATAGTTTTAAGCAAAAGATCCGGCGCTAGATCTGGCGATATATCTCCAATTAACGGGAATCCCCCAGGTAATATTAAATGCTTAGCAGCCCTGCGTGCTTTGTTGGCTACGGATTTAAGACTAGTCTCTTCCTTCCTATTGTATTTCTTAGCTGCATCGGCAACTTCTTTGAAATTTCGTGCTAAAAGCAAGTGATAGTGACTGGAACCTTCGCGTAAAATTCCTGAAGAATGAAAAATTCGCTTCGCTTCTTGAATAAGAATTCTGCCGCCTATATTAGTAGTTTGTTTGAGCCCAAGCGCTAAGCCAAGTAGATATAATCCCCGACCATTATTTGCAAGATGATTTGAAGTGTGGTGGTCTCCAAAATATTCCAGCCTATCTACTATTGCTAAAGCATGTATTTTTAAAATATTTAAGGTTTTTTCAACAGAGCCGGGTATTCCGTATCGCTCTATAAATGAAATAATGTTCACGGCGCGCTCAGCAACAGTATAGGGATGCCAAGCCCAACTATTATCCACTCTAGAATATTTTTTTACCC
>CACKCT010000013.1:0-28083 GCA_902598645.1 Rhodospirillaceae bacterium
GACAACTACCAGAAGTTATTGATTTCCGTAAATTTAAAGAGGAACAAAAAAACTTATTTAACAGTCTAAAAAACCAATTGAGTCCTTACTTCATCTGCCCGACGGCCGTGCTCTTCGATTTATAGTTGGTCCATGTACAAAAGGTGGTTTAATATTTTCTTACGAAAATGTCAGCCAACGCCTTAATTTAGAACGTTCTTTAAAAAGTCTTAATGCTGTGCAAAGTGAAACACTCGATAATTTATATGAAGGCGTTGCGGTTTTCGGAAGTGATGGTAGATTAAAACTATCAAACCCAGCCTTTTCTCAGTTATGGGGTATTTCTCAATCTGATCTCGCTAAAACCCCTCACTTAGGCGATTTTATTAATAAGACTCGAAATAAAGTTGCTGGAATTGAAAAACTGAATGATGAGGATTGGCTCTCCTACTCAAAAAATACAATGAATCAATACTTTAGTCGCCAATCGACTAGTGGAAGGGTCCAACTTCTTGATGGAAGGACACTAGACTATTCCTCAGTTCCACTTCCAGACGGAGCCGTTCTTCTTAACTATCTGGATATTTCAGATAGTGCTCGCGTAGAATCTGCTTTACGTCAACGGGCCGATGCTATGGATCAGGCTAATCACCTGAAATCAGAGTTTATTGCTAGTGTTTCTTATGAAGTTCGGACCCCACTAACTACCCTGAAGGGGTTTGCTGAAATCCTCACGCAAGAATATTTTGGTAAACTAAATAATCGTCAAAGAGAATATTGTCAGGGAATTCTGGATAGTTCAGAAGACTTGACCACCGTCATAAATAACATCCTTGATATGGCCAGCATTGAGGCCGGAGTGATAACACTTGAACTTGATACCATTGAAATCCATGCAATGCTTGCATCAGTTCTTAACTTAATCAAGGAGCGGGTTCGGCGTAAGGAACTAGTGATAGATTTCCAGTGTCCTTCGAACATAGGTTGGATAGTTGCGGATGAAAAACGGCTTAAACAAGTGATATTCTATTTGTTATCAAATGCAGTTAATATGGCATCTCCTCGTAGCACGGTAAGGCTAGAAACCCACCGCAATAAAAAAAATCAAGAAAATATTGTTAGCTTCAATATCACAAGTTTTACTAATGTAATTAAGCCGACAGAACAAAAGGGAATTTTCTCAGAGCTTAATGATTCTCATAAAGGAGGATCCCATAAACAGAAGCATATACCAATGGGTGCTGGTCTGGAGCTTGCATTAGTGCAACGTTTTGTTGAATTACACGGAGGTGAGGTTGAAGTTAAGTCTCCACAGGGAAAAGGCACAATAATAACCTGCCGGATTCCAGCCTCTGGCAGACGAAATAGCGATCTACCTGACATAAATTTAGCTAGTGGGTAGAAGAGAAACCGAAGGTAATTTAATATATAAGCGACCTAAAAAAAAAATTAAATCTGCTTCTATGTACTTACAAAGCAACACAAACAATAATCTTGCATACTTATTTTACTTCTGGGACACCTTTGGTAGTAGAATATTCAAAATGCAGTTCCTCACCAGGGTTCAAATAAGCTCGAGCTGAGTGAGCGGCAGTTGCAGCCTCAGCAAATCCATTGACTATTAATTTCAATTTGCCGGGATAAGTGATTATATCTCCTATCCCGAAAATGCCTGGCTTATCTGTCTCCATAGTTTTTTGCGATACGGTGATAAAATTGTGATCTAAATTAAGCCCCC
The DNA here is from genome assembly GCA_902598645.1 of Rhodospirillaceae bacterium. GTDB lineage: Bacteria > Pseudomonadota > Alphaproteobacteria > Rhodospirillales > JABHCV01 > JACNJU01. The sequence goes on from CACKCT010000013.1 coordinate 1,718, forward strand.
AATCGGCAATAGGCCCTAAATTTTGAGTCAAACCAAAAAAGGGCAGCAAAATGTCAGCTTTCAAGGAACGTTCGTTGCCATCTAGATCAACTAAATTAACTCTTTTCAGTTTACCATCAACTCCTTCCAAACCAGCTAATTGGAAAGGAATAACCAAGTCAACAATACCATCATCAACAAGCTTGTGTAACTTTGAAACACTATCTGGTGCAGCACGAAACTTTGGGCGACGATGCACTACAGATAAATTTTCTGCAATATCAGCTAGAGACAATGCCCAATCAATAGCAGAATCACCACCGCCGGCTATGACCACTCTCTTGTTGCGAAAGTCCTCCCGGCGCTTGACAAGATAGTGAACGCCAACTCCTGGCCCCTGACCTTCATATTCCTCAATACCCTCAAGTGGAGGTCGATTAGGGCCAAATGCCCCGACCCCAGCAGCGATAATAATAACCCCAGCGTTAAGCAAAGTTCCTTTAGATGTCTCTACTACCCACCTATTGTTACTTCTCGACAAATTCACTACTTGTTGGTTCAAATGGTATACAGGTTTAAAGGGGGCTACCTGCGCTTCAAGACCAAATACCAGATCAGCGGCCAATACCTTTGGAAATCCTGGAATATCATAAATAGGCTTTTCGGGATATAAGGCAGATAACTGGCCTCCAATGGCATCCAAGGAGTCAACTATATGGCACGACATCTTAAGCATACCACATTCAAAAACACTGAAAAGCCCTGCAGGCCCAGCACCTATAACACAAACGTCAGTTTCAAATGTTTTATTTTTTAAATGATTCTGATTTGACATGGCAACACTCTTATCAAAAGGGTAAATATGTTATCGCCTCTTGAGGGAATTGATGCAAGAGTATCGAGAGCTAGAATAGGAAAAATTTTTAAAATGACGATAAAAAAAAGTCTAACTTTTAAAATACTGGGTGAGACAAGAACGCAAGCTCTAGCCATATCTCTAGCAAAATTAATCAAAAATGGCGAACAAATAGCTTTAAAAGGTGACCTTGGTACTGGCAAGACATTATTTGCACGAGCCTTTATACAAGCCCTATGTGGGTTGGATACAGAGGTGCCAAGCCCAACCTTTACCCTCCTCCAAACATATCGGACTGAGGATGGAAGAGAGATATATCATTTTGATTTATATAGAATAGAAAATTCAGAGGAAGTTTTTGAATTAAATATTGATGATGCCTTTGCGGATGGCATTTCGTTAATTGAATGGCCAGAACGGCTCGGCTCACTATTACCAGACGATCATTTAGAACTTACGCTGAGTTATGGTACGGTCGAAACTCATCGCCATGTAATCATTGCTGCCGGCGACAACTGGTCCGAACGATTAAAGGAGATTTCTATTTGAATCATCAACGCAAAAGAATAATTGAAAACTTTCTTTATCAAAATGGTTGGGCAGAAGCAATGCGTACTACTCTGGCTGGTGATGCCTCATTCCGCGCATATGAGCGAGTCACTCTTGAGAGCAAAAGTGCGATACTTATGAATGCGTGTCCCCCTGACGGAGATGTACGTCCCTTTGTGAAAATTGCTCAGCATTTAATTTGGCTAGGTTACTCTGCTCCAAGAATTCTTGCAGCTGATGAAGAAGCCAGCCTATTATTGTTAGAAGATTTGGGCAAAAACACCTATACAAAAGTTCTTTCAAATGGTGGTAATGAGACTGCACTATATGAACTGGCTATTGATTTGCTTATTGATCTTCACAAACGTCCTACCGCGGAGAGTATTCCGCCAGCTTTGCCCACGTATGGTAATGGCCGCTTGCTGGACGAGGTCTTTCTGATACCTCAGTGGGCCTACCCTGCTTTCACAGGTTTACCAGCTACTGAAGACATACGAAGTGCATATGGAAAAATTTGGCTTAAGCTTTTTTCCCATGTCCATACTGGGCCAAAGACGCTGGTCTTACGCGACTATCATGTAGATAATCTAATGTGGCTGAGTAAACGTGCGGGAATAAGGGCTTGCGGACTTCTTGACTTTCAAGATGCTGTTGCTGGCCATCCAGCCTATGATTTAATGTCATTGTTGGAAGATGCCCGTCGTGATTTAGGGCACGGAGTAAAAGCTAAAATGATAGAGCGCTACCTCTCAGCCTTTCCAAATCTTGACAAAAAGAATTTTGAGATCGTCTTTTCCATCCTTGCCGCCCAACGCCACGCCAAAGTGATTGGCATTTTTACTCGGCTTTGGAAGCGTGATGGAAAACCTGCCTATCTTATCCACATTCCTCGCGTTTGGGCGCTACTTGAAGCAGCATTAAAAAATCCTGTACTTAGTGATTTAAAAGGTTGGTTTGATAAATATTTGCCCACCACTATGCGAAGCTTACCAGAGATGACCCAGTGAAAAATATAAATCGTGCAATGATTTTAGCTGCTGGCTTTGGTTTGCGTCTGAGGCCAATCACCAACAATATACCCAAACCATTAGTCAAAGTTTTGGGGCGCTCTTTGATTGATCGCACTATCGACCGATTGAAAGAAGGTGGTGTGCAAACGTTTGTTGTCAACACCCATCACTTAAGTGAACAAATACACAAACATCTCAATAATCGTAGTGATGTGGAAATTATATTTTCGCTTGAGAATGAGATTCTTGAGACCGGTGGTGGCATTACTAATGCTCTAAAAAATTTTAACAATGAACCGTTTTTCACCAGCAACGGCGACACCTTATGGCTAAATGGGGCTCAGGATGCAGTAACTCGTATGGTTAATCAGTGGGATTCAAATAAAATGGATGCCCTCTTAATGCTACATTCAACAGTCAATGCATACGGCTATGAGGGGTTAGGTGATTTTAACATGGATCCCAATGGAGTATTATCAAGACGACCAGAGAGTGAGGTCTCCCCTTATTTATTTACAGGTGTTCAAATTTTACATCCAAAACTGTTTATGGGAACTCCTAAGGGCGCTTTTTCACTTAATTTGCTCTATGACAGGGCAATACAAAATGGTCGCCTCTATGGGATTGTCCATGATGGGGAATGGTTTCATATAGGCACTCCAGAAGCACTTGATGAAGCCGAAGATTATATGAGAAAGCGTTACTCGGGAACAAAGCGCAGATGATAAAAAAGCCAACTGTCTTCAATATCAATCCCGGAATTCCATTCCTTGATAGCTTAGCAGCTGGCATTTTTAAGCGCTACGCAAGAAAACCGGAAAATCTGATAAATTTAACCGTCTTACTGCCAACTCGTCGAGCTTGTCGTTCTCTAAGTACTTCCTTCCTAACTTTGACTAATGGAAGATCCACATTGCTACCCAAGATGATACCTCTTGGTGATATTGATGAAGATGAGATGGTTTTAACCGGAGACGACCTGCTGGCAAAGGAGCACTCATTTGAAGTTGCCCCGGCAATTCCAAGCCTTCACCGCCAACTACTACTAACCCGCTTGATTATGGCACGTCAAGACAACAAAACTTCAACAGATCAGGCAACGATTCTTGCCCAGGAATTAGCCCGCTTACTAGATCAGATACAAACCGAACAGCTGTCTTTTTATAAAATCAACGACTTGGTCAAAGATAAGGAACTCTCTATACATTGGCAAAAGACGCTAAAGTTTTTAACCATATTAACAAAGAACTGGCCCAGTATTCTTGCCCAGCACGGTGTAATTGATCCGGCTGAGCGACGTAATATTATCCTCAAAAACCAAACAAAACTATGGCAACAAAAGCCACCATCTGGGCCAATTATTGCTGCTGGTTCTACAGGATCAATCCCAGCCACTGCAGATCTTCTAAAAACTATCAGTCAGATGGATAATGGTGCAGTCATTCTTCCAGGACTAGATAAAGAGGCAGACGAATTGGTATGGGAGAGCTTGGAACCAAGCCACCCACAATATGGTATGGCCAAACTTCTTAAACTCTTGCAAATTGAACGCAGCGATGTCGCTAATTGGGAATCACCAATACGTTCTGTTGCACCCGCATCACGTGCCAGACTTTTAAACCAAGCCCTAATACCTGCAAAAGCAACAAATTGCTGGCAAACCAAAAACAAGCTTAGCCCAAAGGCGTTGCTTGGAACAACTCTGATAGAGTCATACAATGAAAAAGAGGAAGCTGGTATGATTGCAGTTGCTTTGCGCCAAGCTCTGGAGATCAAAGGCAAGACGGCAGCACTTGTAACACCTAACCGAACCCTAGCACGACGGGTTGCTGCCGAACTAAGACGATGGAAAATTAACATTGATGATTCTGCAGGGCAACCCCTGGCCAAAACCCCGCCCGGCACCTTTATGCGCCAATGTGCGCACCTTGCTGCCGGTGGATTAACTCCATCGAAATTGCTTAATCTTTTAAAACATCCCTATGCCGCAGGCGGTATGAACACAGCTGATTTAAGAAAACAGACACGCCTTCTTGAAAAAATATTACGTTGCGAATCCCGACCAAAAAAAGGATTTACAGCATTAAAGGCCTCAATAGCGAGGTCCGATCAAAAAGAAATCCAAACACTAAAGCATTTGATCAACAGGTTAGAAAAAATAACCACTCCCTTCTCTATTTTATTTGATAAACCTCAAATTCCACTAAAAGACCTTTTAGTTAGCCATGTACAATTTGCTGAGGAATTAGCAACCACAAAGGAGAAAAAAGGCCCTGAACGACTTTGGGAAGGCAAAGATGGAGAGGCATTGGCATTATTTTTTGCTGAACTCAACGACGCTGCCAACACATTTGGATCTATAGAAACCAATCTTTACCCTGCCCTTATTGACGTGCTAATTGGCATCCGTGTTCACCGCCCAGTTTATGGGAACCACCCACGCCTGCATATCTGGGGACTACTTGAGGCACGCCTGCAACATGCAGACTTAATGATCCTTGGTGGCCTTAATGAAAATTGTTGGCCACCAGATGTTAAGGCAAGCCCGTGGATGAGCCGACCAATGTTGGAAAAATTTGGACTTTCCCAACCAGAGAGACGTATAGGGCTAGCCGCGCACGACTTTACTCAGGCTGCTTCAGCAAAGGAAATTATCTTCAGCCGAGCTGAGCGAAGTGGTGGCTCGCCAACAGTACCATCTCGTTGGCTTCAACGCATAAAAACCTTAATCAAGGGAACACAAATGGAAACCCAACTTCAGCAAAATCAAAATTTAGATGCTTTTTTTGCAATGTTGGACAGACCAAAAGCGTACCTTAGCCCAACAGAACCATTACCAACCCCACCGCTTAAAAGCCGACCACGCAAACTTTCTGTTTCAAGAATGGAAACCTGGATCCGAGACCCATATTCTATATATGCGCAATACGTTTTAAAACTTGAAGTTCTTAACCCTATCAACGAAGAAGCAGGAGCCGCCGATCTCGGTATCGTTGTGCACAAGGCGCTAGATAGCTTTATAAAAAAATTTTCAGCAAGTCTGCCCAGTAACGCATTTGAAGAGTTACTAAATATAGGCGCTCATCTATTTGATATGCACGTGCAAAATCAAACTGTGCATGCATTTTGGTGGCCACGGTTTGAGCGAATAGCGCAATGGTTTGTTGATAACGAGAGACTAAAACGACAAGAAGGTCGAATTCCCCTAAGTACTGAAACTAGCGGTAAAATTACCTTTAAGAGTCTTGGGGGAGACTTTACCCTAAATGCGCGTGCAGATCGCATTGACATCACACCCGATGGTAACTTAGCAATCATTGATTACAAAACAGGTGGAGTGCCGACCAAAAAACAAATTAAAAGTGGCTTAACCCCACAATTGACACTTGAAGCTGCAATTGCTGCCAATGGTAAATATAAAGGCATTAAATTTACTGGAGTCTCAGATCTTATTTATATGAGATTAACAGGAGGAAATCCACCTGGAGAAGAAAGTGGAGTTTTTGAGCACGTTGAGTCCTTGGCCGCAGACGCTCTGCTAGGGCTAAAACAGCGAGTTGCTAGCTTCGATGACGAAACTACTCCTTATCTCTCACGACCAGTTCCACAATTTTTAAACCATTTTGGTGACTATGATCACTTGGCGAGAGTCAAGGAATGGATGACTGGCGATGAGAGTGACGAGGGAGATCAATGAGCACCACGCCCAGAACCCCACCAACAAGGACCCCCCCTCAAGTCACAGCCTCTAATCCTAAAAATTCCGTCTGGGTCTCTGCCAATGCAGGTACAGGAAAAACACAGGTTCTAACTGATCGGATTACCCGACTACTACTCACCGGCGTCAAAGCAGAACGAATTTTGTGCCTGACGTTTACCAAAGCAGCAGCATCAGAAATGTTAACCCGACTTTCCAGTCGCCTCGGCAGTTGGGCTATGGCAAAAGATGACCAACTAACAAAAGAAATTACTTCCTTACTCGGCAAGGTGCCGGAGAAGACTCTTCTGGCTCCAGCAAGACGCCTATTCGCCGAGACACTCGATGTGCCAGGAGGTTTAAAAATTCGCACCATCCACTCCTTTTGTGAGTCTTTACTCGGCCGGTTCCCTATTGAAGCCAACATAGCCCCAAACTTTTCTATCATTGACGAACGTACTGCTGCTGAATTGATGAACGAGGCGCAAAATCGACTTTTAACTCAAGCCAACAAGACCTCCAATACCGCTATTATGAGTTCTTTAAAACAAATTTCTGGCCATATAAATCAAGAAGACTTCACCACTCTGATGAGCGACCTCTCGTCTCAACGAAACCGTTTACAGAGTTTACTGAGGCATTATGGAAGCGTTAAAGCAGTTACTGATGCCTCACGGCGTACACTGGGACTCAAACCAAGTGACACAGCACAAAATATTATTGAACAGGCTTGTGACAGGGCCAACTTCAATCAAGAAGACCTGTTAGCTGTAACAGAAGCTATGTCAACTGGTTCTCTGTCTGAAAAGGTAAAAGCTAAAAACTTGGAAAAGTGGCTTAAAGGAGATAAAAAAACTCGCATTGCAACATTTTGTGAAAACTATAAACCCGTTTACCTAACTAAGAGCAATGAACCACGCAAAAAATTAGTAACAAAGAAAACAGCTGGGACTAACCCAGATTTATTTCGAGTCTTAAAAAACGAGCAGCAACGAATCTTTCAAATAAACGAGCTATTGTGCAGTATGGACATTTTTCTAGTAAGTGAAGCCATTATCCATATTGGTTACAAACTAATTGATACCTTTGAGCAACTAAAAAAAACACGATCTTTGCTAGACTATGATGATCTAATTCTTAATGCTCGTGATCTTATGCAATCTGAGGGAGGCGCTTCGTGGGTGCACTATAAACTTGATGGTGGTCTGGATCATATCCTTGTCGACGAGGCTCAAGACACAAGCCAAGAGCAATGGGATGTAATTAAGGCTTTAGCTGGGGATTTTTTCACAGGTCTCAGCGCAAAAGAGTCTGAGCGTACAGTTTTTGCAGTTGGTGATGAAAAACAGTCTATATATAGTTTTCAGGGTGCTGACCCGTTCATGTTTGGAAATACAAGTGAGCATTTCTCCAGAAAAGCATTAAATGCAAACAAAACTTTTAGAAGAGTTGAGCTTGAACGATCCTATCGTTCTACAGAATCTATTCTTAAAACAGTTGATAAAATTTTTGAAAATGGCAAAACCTGTGAAGGTCTTACTTTTAACGATAAATCAATCGTTCATCAGTGGGAACGCCAAGGTCAAGCAGGACTTGTTGAATTATGGCCAACCTTCAAGAAGAGTAAAACTATCGAAGTCAAACCCTGGGACGCACCTCTTGATCGCCTTCCTGTAGATAGCCCTCAGGATCGATTAGCCAAGCAAATAGCCAGTACAATTCGGGGCTGGCTTGACGATGGAGAGGAACTACTCTCAGCTGGTCGTCCTATTCGCGAGGGAGACATCATGATTTTGGTACGCCAGCGCAGCAACTTCACCGAAAAGCTAATAAATACACTTAAAAAATACAATATACCCGTCGCCGGTGCCGACCGAATGATACTAACTGAACAGCTAGCAGTAATGGATCTTTTGGCGCTTGGCCGTTTTGTTCTATTACCTGAAGATGATTTAACGCTTGCTATAGTGCTTAAAGGGCCATTGTTTGGATTTACAGACAATGACGATCTTTTTCCACTCGCCTACCAAAGGAAAGGAACGTTATGGGATGCGCTAAAAAAAGAAAGTAGCAGTAAAACAAAATATAAAGCGGCCTATACAAGACTCGCTGAACTACAAGCCCGTGCTGACTATACTCCACCCTTTGAATTTTACGCCCAACTGCTTGGTCCAGATGGCGCTCGAAAAGATTTATTGGCTAGACTGGGTCAAGAAGCCGAAGATCCCATCGACGAGTTCTTAAATCTTACTTTAGACTTTGAACGTGAACACGTCCCGTCTTTACAAGGCTTTCTAAACTGGATAGAAGCTGGTCGTACACAAATTAAGCGCGATCTTGATCAGGGCCGAGGAGAAGTTCGCGTTATGACAGTTCATGGGTCAAAAGGATTACAAGGTAATATTGTTTTTCTTCCAGATACGTGTTCTGTCCCAACATCTCGTCAAGAAACTAGGTTAAGGTGGGTACAGGCTCCAGAACCAGCCCTTCTGTGGGGGCCCCCTAAACAAAAAGAAGAAAGTCGAACAGCTGCACTATCAGAGCAAAATAAGCAGTTACGCGCTCAAGAGTATCGCCGCCTTCTCTATGTAGCTCTAACACGAGCCCGAGACCGTCTGTACATTAGTGGTTGGGAGGGTAATAGTGAACCAACTGATGATTGTTGGTACAAATTAATTGAGCCCACTTTCAAAAAAATATCTGAGGAAGTTTTAAAAACAAATGGGGAAAAAATTTACAGGCTATCAAACCCCCAAGAAGCGCGTCCTGACAGCAAAGATGAATATCTTAACAGTAAGATCACAAACACCCCCAATATGCCAAATTGGGCAACAAGACCAGCAGCACAAGAGCCAATATACGCTGTGCCAGTAAGCCCATCCCAACTAGAAGCTAAAAATACAGAAAACTCGTTATATGACCACGGTGGTAATTCTCGTTTTATGCGTGGGATAGTCATACATCGCTTACTTGAGAGCTTACCAAACATAGAACCTGAAAAAAGAGTCCAAGCAGCACATAGGTATCTGAGGCGACCAATTCATAACCTCAACAAGAAAGAACAAAATGCGATTGCGGCAGATGTTATGGCCGTTATGGAGGACCCAGATTTTAAAACCTTATTTGGGCAAGGGACGTTTTCTGAGGTGCCCATTAGTGGCACAATCAACGGATGTATAGTTACAGGAAGAATAGACCGTATAGCAATCAACGACCGAAAAATTACCATTATTGATTACAAAACAAACAGATCGCCCCCAAAAAAAACCAAAGATGTTTCCCCAGTATATATCAAACAAATGGCAACCTATCGCAGTCTATTGCGCGATATATATCCAAAGCGAGAAATAGTTTGTGTCCTTGCTTGGACTAATTCAATTTGCCTGATGACTTTACCAAATGAACTATTAGATCAGTACACATCTTGACGCCAACCAATTGGCTCCGTAAATTTAGGAGATTCTTGGATTCTTACAAAATATATTATTTTAGGACTAATTTGATGCCCATTACCATTTCTGACGACTCATTTGAAGTTGAAGTTAAAAATTCGCCCCTGCCAGTAATTGTAGATTTTTGGGCAGAATGGTGCGGCCCCTGCAAGCAAATTGCGCCAGCCCTCGAAGAAATTGCAGTTGAAATGGAGGGCAAAGTTACGATTGCTAAGTTAAATATCGACGAAAACCCAACTGTTCCATCTCAATACGGTGTACGCGGCATCCCAACCCTAATGCTATTTAAAAATGGAGAAGTAATAGCAACCAAAATTGGAGCCTTACCAAAAAACAAACTGCTAGAGTGGGTACAATCAGTTATTTGATTATTAAAAACTTTGCACAATGGTATTTTATCTTTTCAGGAATTTTCTTTAAGAATTTTTCCAGCCAAATAAAGAGAACCTGCAATTATGATACGTGCTGCCTCTTTGTGTTTGACTATATCTTCAAGTGCCGCCTCAACACTAACTGCAACTGCGCCATTCATTCGTAGACTTAAGGCTATATCTGTGACCTCCTCAGCACTCAAAGAATTGGGTTCGTCGGGAATAGCTACACCACGAAATAAACCAAGGCGTCCTTCAAGATAGGCTAAAAAGTCACTGGGGCTCTTTGAATTAAGCATGCCAAATATCATATGCAATGGCTTATCACGCCACGAGCGTGCATGTTTTGATATCATCTTTCCCGCTGCTCCATTATGGCCGCCATCGAGCCAGAGCTCCCAAGAATTAGGCAATTTATCTATCAAGGGACCACTAGTTAAACGCTGAAGGCGGGCTGGCCATTGAGCACTTTTTAAACCAAGAGAAATGATACTGCTATTAAAATTAAAACCAGGTAGCCTATCAAGGGCTGCAATGGCAAGCCCTGCATTCCTTAGCTGATGAGAACCGCTTAGTGCAGGAATGGGGAAATTACGAGACTTTTTTACTCCATCAGCATTTGTATCAAATGCCATACCGTTTTTAGTCTTGCGCACGGACCAATCTTTACCTTCAAGCACTAGCAATGACCCTGACTCATTTACTAATTTACAAAAATTTTTTTCTTCCCTTCGCTCTTGCTTGGCAGAAATACAAGGAACTCCCAATTTTAAAATGCCTAATTTTTCCGAGATTATTTCTCTAAGAGAATTTCCAAGAAACTGTTGGTGGTCCAGTGATACTGGAGTGATGATGGTAAGGCCCGGTTTTTCAATAACATTAGTTGCATCAAGCCTGCCACCCAATCCAGTCTCTAGCAACACCACATCAGCATCCGTTCGGGAAAAAGCTAAAAACGCAGCTGCCGTAGTTATCTCAAAGAAGGTAATGGGTCTACCTGCATTTAATTTTTCGCATTCCTCCAGAATAAGAGCAAGAGCTTCATCGTCAATGAGCTTGCCAGCCAAACGAATTCGCTCATTGAAATGGACAAGATGTGGCGAGGTATAAACATGCACCCTATGGCCTGCAGCCTCTAAAATAGCCCGCAAAAATGCAATGACAGATCCCTTACCATTAGTTCCAGCAACATGTATAGTTAGTGGCAAATTACGCTCTGGATTACCAAGGCGCTTAAGCAATGTTTTAATTCGACCAAGACTTAGATCTATTACCTTGGGATGCAGAGCCATTAAACGTCTCAAAATGGCGTCACTATCAGTCAGAGGAAGTCTCCAGTTCCAACACATCGCCTTTAGGGGCTGTGTTGATCAGCAACCCAATCACACGGATTAGGGTGTTTCGTAAATCCTGACGTCTAACCACCATATCTATCATGCCATGCTCAAGAAGATACTCAGCGCGCTGAAAACCACTCGGCAACTTTTCGCGAATAGTTTGCTCAATGACACGTGCACCGGCAAAACCAATAACCGCTCCAGTTTCAGCAAGGGCCACATCCCCCAACATTGCGAATGAGGCAGAAACACCCCCTGTTGTTGGATCCGTAAGGACTACTATATATGGAAGACCTGCTTCCTTAACTTCCTCAACTGCAATTGTTGTGCGAGCCATTTGCATAAGGGACAAAATACCTTCTTGCATTCGTGCGCCTCCAGATGAAGGTATGACGATTAGAGAAGCATTTTGTACTACGGCAAGCCTAGCGGCTATAATAAACCCCTCTCCGACTCTGGAGCCCATTGACCCGCCCATGAAGGAGAAGTCAAGCGCTGCAATAACAACACTAAGACCACCCATGCGCCCATAAGCAACTGTTAGTGCATCCATGAGACCCGTCTTGGTTTGAGCCTCTTTCAGGCGATCTGTATATTTTCTACGATCTCGAAATTTAAGTGGGTCCGCACTAACCTCCGGCAAATCAACCCGCTGGAACTCCCCATTATCAAATAGCATTTTTAGGCGCTCAATTGAACCAATTCGTAAGTGGTACCCACAAAGAGGGCAAACTCTGAAATTCTTTTCCAGATCTCTATGAAAAATCATTTCTTCACATCCGGGGCATTTGTTCCATAAATTTTCGGGTATTTCCCTCTGTCCACCAACCAGTTCTTTAAGCTTTGGGCGAACAAAGTTTTTTAACCAATTCATTTAAGAAGCACCTTTTTAGTTGGTTGCACACCCTTTGAAAGTTCAAAAACAAATTCTAAAGCTTTTTCAACCAACCCTAACTTAGCATTACCATGTTCATCCAAATTTTCTGCTATAACATCTACTAATGCTGAGCCTACAACAGCAGCATCGGCTATTTTTCCAACCTCAGCCACCTGTTCACGCGTTTTAATACCAAAACCTACAGCAACAGGAAGGTCTGTATGACGCTTCAGACGATTAACTGCTGTTTGTATCGCATTTATATTAGCCGACTTTGTGCCAGTAATACCAGTCACCGCAACGTAATAAACAAAACCAGACGTATTGGCAAGTACTGCAGGAATACGCTCATCATTAGTCGTCGGAGTCGCAAGGCGAATAAAATGCAAGCCTGCATCTAATGCTGGAAGACAAACCTCTACATCCTCCTCAGGGGGTAAATCAACGACAATTAAGCCATCAACGCCAGCTCCATGGGCATCCTCAAGAAACCTCTCGACACCATAAATATAAATTGGGTTGTAATAGCCCATTAAGATAATTGGCGTAGAATTATCATGATCTCGAAAGTCACGTACCAAATCTAGTGTTTTAGAAACTCGCGCCCCACCTGCTTTAGCGCGTATTCCAGCTGCTTGAATAGCAGGTCCATCTGCCATTGGGTCAGAATACATAACACCTATTTCGATAATGTCTGCACCGGCTTCCGGCAAGCCTTTAAGTATCTCTAGGGTAGTCTTGTAGTCAGGATCTGCTGCCATTATAAAAGGTATAAAGGCTGCACGGCCCCTTTCACGCAAGCTAGCGAAGCGTGCCTCAATACGCCCACTTGTGATCCCTTTACTCAAAGCTCAACCCCCAAAGAATCTGCAACAGTAAAAACATCTTTGTCACCCCGACCACACATATTCATTATCATCAAATGCTCTGCAGGAAAATTTGGAGCTATCTTTTTAATATGAGCAAGAGCATGGGAGGGTTCCAGAGCAGGGATTATACCTTCAAGGCTTGAGCAAAGTTGGAACATTTCAAGTGCTTCGTCATCTCTCACCGAAACATATTCTACGCGACCGCTATCATTCAACCAGGAATGCTCAGGCCCAATGCCAGGATAGTCGAGTCCAGCTGAGATCGAGTGAGCATCAACTATTTGTCCATCATCGTCCTGTAACAAATATGTTCTGTTTCCATGCAATATACCTGGTTTTCCACCTGTTAGAGAGGCAGCATGTTTCCCACTATCAATTCCATGCCCTGCAGCTTCAACTCCAATAATTTGTATATTAGAATCATCCAGAAATGGATAAAAAAGGCCCATGGCATTAGAGCCTCCACCAATGCATGCTACTAAAGAGTCGGGAAGACGGCCTTCTGCCGCTAAAATTTGTTCTCGAGTTTCTCTGCCAATTACTGATTGAAAATCCCGAACCATTGCAGGATAAGGATGAGGACCGGCAACAGTACCTATTAAATAATAAGTATCGCTTACGTTTGAGACCCAATCTCGCAAAGCATCATTCATGGCATCTTTTAGGGTAGCAGTACCACTTGTAACAGGTACAACTTTAGCACCCAATAATTTCATACGAAATACGTTAGGAGCTTGACGTTCAATATCCGTCAAACCCATGTAAACCACGCACTCCAAACCGAAGCGGGCACAGACTGTTGCGGTTGCTACACCATGTTGACCAGCACCAGTCTCTGCAATGATTCTTTTTTTTCCCATCCGCCGAGCCAATAGAATTTGCCCCATACAGTTGTTAATTTTATGTGCGCCTGTATGATTCAACTCATCGCGTTTGAAGTAAATTTTTGCACCACCAAAATATTCTGTTAGGCGTTCGGCATAATAAAGTGGGCTTGGTCGACCAACATAATAAGAGAGAAATTGATCAAGTTCGGCTTGAAATTTCTCATCAGATTTAGCGGCCGCATATGCCTGCTCAACTTCAAGAATCAGGGGCATGAGGGTTTCGGCAACATAACGTCCACCAAAAATCCCAAAGTGCCCAAATTCGTCAGGGCCAGATTTGTATGTATTTGGAGTATCCATAAAGCCTATAATACGCATAACAAGGCTCTAAGTGTGAGAAAAAATTAAACAATTTGGTTTTTTTTACAGTGTGGCAGCAAAAGATAGTAACTCTGTGATTTTTTCAGTACACTTAATTCCAGGGGAATCTTCAACCCCACTCGAGACATCTATCGTTGATGCACCACTTATTTCTATTGCCTGAGTAATATTAGCAATATTTATACCTCCGGCCAACATCCACGGAAGTCTCCAATCCTGATTAGCGACAAGAGACCAGTCAAATGATAAAGCATTGCCTCCTGGTCGACTAGCTCCAGACGGTGGCTTTGCATCAAACAAAAGCATATCTGCTGAACTCTCATAAATCTGAGCCGTAGCTAAGTCCTCCTCACAAGCGGTAGCTATTGATTTTATTACAGGTAAACTAAATTTAGACTTAATTTCAGCTAACATGTTTGGGTCCTCAGAGCCATGTAGTTGGATCATGTCTAAAGCCCCAATAGATACGACTGATGCAATAGCTTCCATTGATGCATCTACAAATAGGCCTACTTTTTTAACATTTTTTGGAATATCCAAACACAAATTAGCCAATAGGTCAGGGGTAATTGCACGTGGTGAAGTCTCAAAAAAAACAAAACCTATATATGCGGCATGACCCGCTACTGCTGCCTCAACAGTTTCTGGCGTATTTAGTCCGCAAATTTTTATATCTACACTCACCTTTTCTTATATCCCAGCATCAATTTCAGCAGCAATATTATCAGCTGCCTCAACCGGATCAACAGCACCTGTAATAGGTCTCCCAATAACTAAGTAGTCTGCCCCAATTGCAATAGCTTCAGCTGGCGTAACAACACGTTTTTGGTCATTCTTTTTTGACCAATTGGGCCGAATACCCGGCACTACTAATTTAAAATTCTTACCTAAATGCTTGCGAAGGCCCTCAACTTCTTGGGCTGAGCAAACAACCCCATCTAAACCACTACTCTGACACAAAAGTGCCAAACGGAAAACTTGAGCAGAAACAGAATTTTCAACGCCAATACCCCGTAAATCACTCTCATCCATCGAAGTCAAGACCGTCACACCGAGAACCAAGGGACGATCTTGACCAGACTCTTCAGCACTTCGCATAGCGGCACGCATCATTGTTTCACCGCCACAAGCATGAACGTTAACCATATATGGGGAGAACAACAAAGAAGCTTTGATTGCACCAGAGACTGTGTTAGGGATATCATGAAATTTAAGATCCAAAAAAATTGGCATACCGCAATCTGTAATTGCTCGCACCCCCTCGGGACCAAAAGCAGTAAAAAATTCCTTGCCTATCTTGACACCGCCCACATGGCCACGCAAAACATTTACTAATTCAAGAGCTTGAGATAAATCTACTGTATCCAAAGCGACAAAGGTTCTCTTGTATGATTCAAAATGTGTCATATGTGACTTTTATACGTTCATGAGATTAAAAGCCAGCTTTGTACTTCTTACCAAGTCCTCCTCTCCAGGAAATTTTTTGTCCAGACTTAAATGTTGGAGCGAGCAGGTGGATCAGGTGAATTCGCCTCAATTTTTTTTAGTTCTTTTTTTAAGAACAGCTCTTTGCGCTGTGCATTCTCCAGAGCCTTTGATAAGTGACGATTAAGAAAAATACGCTTACTAGCTGATATAGATGAAACAAAACCACCAATAAGAAAACCAACAAAAATAGCACCCAAAACTACAGCAAAAATGGGCGCTTCAAAACTGATCGGAACAGGCCAAAGGTCAATTAAAATCATTCCACGATTAGAAACCGTAAAAGCAACTACTGCCAATCCTAATACTGCAAAAAAAAGCCAAAAGAGGAGCCGAAACAACGGATTTAGCCGTTGAGTTTTTCGCGAAGCTGCTTGCCTGTCTTAAAATAAGGAAGACGCTTAGCAGCCACATTAACGACTTCACCACTTCTTGGATTGCGGCCAACACGAGAACTGCGCTCTTTAACAGAGAAAGCGCCAAAGCCACGCAACTCAACTCGATTTCCATTCTCAAGTGCCGTAGTAATCTCTCCAAAAATGGTAGTAACTATTCTTTCAATGTCCCTCTGGTAAAGGTGCGGGTTGGCATCAGCCAAGTTTTGGATTAATTCTGATTTCGTCATTACCACCTTACTCCCCTTATAAAGGCAAAAATTCCTACTTTACCAAAGTTTAGACTGCCAAAGTGAGAACAAGCCGTCAAGGTTAAGTCTTTCAGAAAAAAGTGCTTTTCCAACCAACATATTAACAATTTTGCGCCAACTCTGACCAGAACGCTCAATGATGACGTCGTTTACAGATAGGTTTGGCGGAATTTTCCTTGTTTTGTGCAACCAATCAAGGGCTTCATTCTCACTACCGATAGCATCTATCAAACCATTAGCCAATGCTTGCCGACCTGAGTATACACGACCGTCTGCGAGTGCTCTTACAGCCTCAGGAGACATTTTACGGCGTTCTGCGACTATGTCCACAAACACAGCGTACATATCTAAAACTACAGACTCAATGGTATCACGAGCCGCTTGAGTGGTTTTTTCAAAGGGATTTGGCTGCGCCTTGAAAGGGCCACTTTTTATGACCTCTGGTTTGATCCCAATTTTTTCCAGTAGACTTGTAACGTCAGCAGTTTGTAATAACACCCCAATTGATCCAGTTAAAGAACCTTCACGAGCAATAAGATAATCTGCGCCCAGAGCAATCATGTAACCTGCAGAGGTTGCAGTTGAACCCATCACCGCAACAACCGGTTTCTCTTGACTAAAATCCTTCAATTGGTAATACAAATTTTCACCACCTACAATAGTACCCCCTGGACTATCAATTCTAACTATCAATGCTAATGCCTCATCATCTTCCTTAAGACTTTTTAGGGCATACTCACGCTCTATATCATCAATTATTAGACCGGTTACACTAAGGCGAGCAATATAATTACCAGACTTGGTGTTGGCGATGGATGTAATAACTAAAAATGCCAGGACTAAAATGGCCAAAATACGCCATAATGAAAGCCTTCTCTTTAATCTTCGCCGATCAACAATATAATCAACCTCGAGTGACATTTTCCGTTGCCCAATTTTCTATCCCGCTAGAAGTAGATTTGATGGGTCCACTCCTCAATCATTTTAAAACAATACCTACTAATCATTTTTTGTTTTTTTGGTCGTTTTCTTAGCTGTTTTTGTTGCCGCTTTTTTGGTCGTTTTCTCAGCTGTTTTTGTTGCCGCTTTTTTGGTCGTTTTCTCAGCTACTGGCTTTTTTGGAGCATCTTTCTTAACATCAGCCTTCTCATGTTCAGAGTTCTCCTTATTTTTAAAAGCAGCTCCTAGAATATCACCCAGAGATGCTCCAGAATCAGATGAACCATATTCCTTCATTGCCTTCTTTTCTTCTGCAGCCTCAAGAGATTTTACGGATAAGGTAAGTTTTCTACTTGCTGTATCGATTTGCATAACTTTTGCGTCAATCTTCTCGCCAGCAGCAAAACGTTCGACGCGCTGTCCGGACCGATCGCGTGACAAATCACCCTTACGAATAAAGCCGGACAAGCCCTCACCAACCCTCACCTCAAGACCTCCGTCAACTACTGCAGTAATTGTACAAGTCACAGTTGCACCTTTTTTAATACTTTTTACTTCACTCTCAAATGGGTCCTCTGTTAATTGTTTTATACCTAGAGATATCCGCTCTTTTTCCACATCAACTCCCAAAACCTTCGCCTTAACAGTGTCTCCTTTATTATAATTTGACAGAGCTTCTTCACCGGTTTTGTGCCAAGATAGGTCAGACAAATGGGCCATTCCGTCAATATCACCAGACAAACCAATAAATAAACCAAATTCAGTAATATTTTTAATTTCTCCCTCGACTTCAGAGCCAATTGCATAATTTGTGATGAAGTCTTCCCAAGGATTTGAGCTACATTGTTTAAGACCTAGAGATATTCGGCGCTTTTCTGGGTCTGCATCCAATACCATGACTTCTAGTTCTTGACTGGTTGATACAATCTTACCCGGATGAACATTTTTTTTGGTCCAACTCATTTCTGAAACATGAACCAAACCCTCAATACCAGGCTCTAACTCAACGAATGCACCATAGTCAGTAATGTTAGTAATTCGACCGTTAAACTTAGCGCCAATTGGGAATTTTTGTTCGACACCCTCCCAAGGATCAATTTCTAGTTGCTTCATTCCCAATGAGATCCGTTGGGTATCAGAGTTAAAGCGAATAACTTGAACGTTTACGGCTTGTCCCACATGCAGTGCTTCAGATGGATGATTGATACGGCGCCAAGCAATGTCAGTAACATGCAATAAACCATCAACACCACCCAAATCAACAAATGCACCATAGTCAGTAATATTTTTAACTATGCCCTCCAAAACTTGGCCCTCAGTAAGATTAGAAATTAACTCACCACGCTCCTCAGCGCGTGTTTCTTCAAGTACTGCTCGGCGCGAAACAACAATATTATTTCTTGCGCGGTCCATCTTCAAGATTTGGAAAGGTTGTGGTATTCCCATCATAGGCGAGATATCCCTAACAGGCCGAATATCAACTTGTGACCCTGGCAAAAAAGCAACTGCCCCGTCAAGATCAACAATAAACCCGCCCTTTACCCGACCAAATATAACTCCATTGACCCGCTCAGTAGAATTAAATTTAGTTTCGAGCTCAGCCCAAGATTCTTCTCGGCGTGCTTTCTCACGGCTCAAACGAACTATACCGTCACGGTCTTCAAAGCGCTCAACAAAAATGTCGATTGTGTCACCAACCTTAATTTCTGTAGGCTGACCAGAAACTGAAAACTCTTTTAGATCAACACGACCCTCGGACTTTAGCCCAACATCAATAGTCGCTGCGTCATTATCAACAGCAACGACCGTGCCTTTTACAACGGCACCCTCAAAAGGTTCACCATTTCCTAGGGATTCTTCGAGGAGGTCTGCAAATTGTTCTCCAGTTTCAAAAACACTTTTTTCTTCATTTGTATCAGGAGCAGGAGCCATTTTTTGGTATCCTTAAACTTGTTGTTTTTCCGGCCAACCACTTTAATTATGGTGGACTTTTTATTTGGAATTAAAAAACTTACCCACACCATGCGAGAAAGCTGTCGATTTAACTGCTATTTGCAGAAACACTTTATTTGTTCTCAATGTAGTCTAGTACCGCTGATAGAACCTCATCTGCATCAAGATTACTGGTATCTAGCTGAAATGAGTCTTCCGCTGCTACCAATGGAGACTCATTTCGTCCAATATCACGGGCGTCACGTTCCTCCATCTCTTCAAGAACGCGGGCATATATAGCTTTGACGCCACGAAACTGCAACTCTTTAAAACGTCTTTTCGCACGAACCTCTGTTGAAGCAAAAATAAATAGTTTTACATCAGCTTCAGGACAGACAACTGTTCCAATATCGCGACCGTCCAAAATTGCGCCATTACTAGTATTAGGCGGGTTGTTAGCAAAGTTACGTTGAAATTCCAAAAGAGCAGCACGAACATCAGGCACCATTGAAATTTTTGATGCTATTTGAGCAGCCTGATCTGTCCGCAAACCATCGACCTCAAGATCTGCTGGAACTAATGTTTGGGCTGCTCTGGAAGCAACATCCTTATATACTTTTAAATCATCCCCAATTCTCTCAACGACTTTTAAAACCTTAAGTCCAACTGCCCTGTACAATAGGCCTGTGTCAAGAAGTTCCAGACCGAAATGTTTGCCAAGCCGCATAGCTAATGTTCCCTTTCCAGCTGCAGCAGGGCCGTCAATAGCAATAATCTTTGGTGCTAAATTCATGGTTTCATGGCTCCACAATCTGGCTCCCTAAACTATTCATCAACTTTACAAAGCCCGGAAAGCTTGTTTCAATAGGCTTCTCATCATCTATGGTTACAGGTTTTGTTGTGACCGCTCCCAAAACAAGGAATGCCATTGCAATCCTGTGATCTAAGGCTGTTTTTATTTTTGCACCACCCATAGGGACTGAACCATCTCCGTGAATTATCAAGAAATCTGAGCCCTCTTCTACATCAACACCACATGCCTGAAGGCCTTGAGCTATGCTTTCAAGACGGTCACTTTCCTTTACTCTTAGCTCACTCAAGCCTTCTAAGCGTGTTGTACCATTAGCACATGCCGCACAAACGGCAAGGATGGGATACTCATCAATCATAGATGGAGCGTATTTAGGTGCAACAGTAACGCCACTTAATTTTGATCCCTCAACTGTCAAGTCAGCAACTGGTTCTCCGGCTTCTGTGCTCAAATTGGTCATAGTTATGGAGCCACCCATTCTTTTTAACACTTCAACCACTCCAGTACGCAAGGGGTTTATACCTACGCCTTTAATAGTCACTTTTGATCCAGGAATTAATAATGATGCAGCTATTGTAAAAGCAGCAGATGAAATATCCCCAGGAACGTTAACATTGCAACCGGTAAGTTCTGGCTGCCCCTGAACGGTGACTTCACGAGCGCCATTAGGTAAATCCAAAACATCAACCTCAGCACCAAAATGACGTAGCAATAATTCAGTATGGTTGCGTGTAGGTTTGGGTGCTATAACCCGTGTTTTTCCAGCGGCGCCCAATCCAGCCAACAGGATCGAGGATTTAACCTGAGCTGATGCAATCGGTAATTCATATTCGATGGGCATAAGATCTGCAAGGCCAGTAATACTTATGGGTAGCCGACTGCCACTACGCGCATGGAAAGCGGCCCCCATCTCTTTAAGAGGATCAATAACACGCCCCATTGGTCTACTGTTAAGTGATGCATCACCCGAGATTGTTGTGCTGAAGGGATGGGCTGCTAATACCCCAATTAAAAGTCGGGCTGCGGTACCTGAATTTCCCATGTCTAGCATTTGAGCTGGCTCAGCCAATCCACATATTCCACGGCCTCTAACCAACCAACTACTATTCGCTTGTTTTTCAATGATGACACCAAGATTTCTGAGTGCTTCAGAAGTTTTTTGAACATCTTCACCTTCAAGTAATCCCACAATATGGGTATCACCAACAGCTAATGCTCCAATCATTAGGGCCCGATGCGATATAGACTTATCACCTGGTACGTGTACGGTTCCTCGTAAGCAACTTGCAGTCTCAGATTTTATAGGTTTCACTTAATTAGTTCCAAAAACAAGTACAATTCAGTAGTTTTCACGCCATCTTAAGAAAAAAAGATGATGACTTTAGCAAAAAAATAGTAGACTTAAACTAACGTCTACAAAAAGATAGTCTTGAGTCAATGTATTTTAGTTTTTGACAGAGCTCTGAGAAAATGGCAATTGGCATTATATAAATTCTGATAGCTTGTGTAGGAGACAGATGTGACGAAGCCAAACCTTGGGAAAAAACGAACATGCCAGAGCTGTGAAGCTCGATTCTTTGATTTAAATAAAAATCCTGCAATCTGCCCCAAGTGTGGTGCAAAATATAAAATCCCAGTAACCAAGGCCAGGAAAACAACCCAAACTAATACCAAAGTCAAAGATGTGATTGCTAATGAAATTAATCCGATAGCCGAAAACGCCAAAGAAGAGAATTTTACAACTGAGCTTAATAATGAGGACTTGGAACTCGATACTGGCGTTTTAGACAATGAAAATGATAATCTCGAATCTGAACTGGATGATGATTTAGATGATAGCTTAATGGAGAACACATCGGATTTGAATGAAGATAATGATGAACTTTCAGAGGTTTTTGAAAATGTGACTAATGATGATACTGACAAGCACTAGTTAAGAACAACGGCCACTAAAAATCCAAATAAAATATAGCGAATAGTTGTTTTCTTGCCCCAGTGCTCAGCCAATCTCATTTATTAAGCATTTGCCTATGAAGTGACACATTAGACAATTTTTATATCTGGGGCCGTAGCTCAGTCGGGAGAGCGCAACACTGGCAGTGTTGAGGTCAGGGGTTCGATTCCCCTCGGCTCCACCAGCCACCACAATTGTCCTTCTTTAAAAAAATTACCCTCTATAAATCCAAGCAGTAGGAAGAAACTTCAATGCTCTAAAAACTTATAAAACTTTAATTTCAATTCGTCTGTTTTCTTCCCGTTTGTTGCTGATAGGTTGAGTATCTGCTTTTCCTACAACACTTATTCGAGATTTTTTGATTTGGGACTTTGATAGCAAATGACTTGCTACCGAGCTCGCCCTTGCTGAAGATAGAACCCAGTTTGATGGAAATTTAGTAGACGAAATTGGAACGTCATCTGTATGCCCTATAATTTGGATTGGACCCCTTGCTTCAGAAAGCACCACAACCATACGATCAAGCGCTCTCTTAACAGCATCAGTAAGTTTTGCGCTTCCAGATAAAAAAACTGTGTCGCCAGGCATGCTTATGAAAATACTTTCATCCTTAATGGCAACGACCCAATTTTTTGTTTTAATTTCAGTCTTAAGTCGGACTTTCAAAATTTTTAGAAGTTTTGTTTGCTCAACAAGGAGTAAATAAGGGTCTGTAGGAGTTTTACTTTTACTGTTTAATTTTGTTAACTCAATTTCTTTTACAACTTCTTTTTTCTTTTTTTTACCCGTGTAGGTAATATCACTTGCTTTTACATTACCATTGAATGCTTCAGACATTGGGCCTGCATTCCTTTTAAAGGATTCAGCATCGATTTCAGAAAAAGAATTAATTAATACAAATAATGCGAAAAGAAGAGACATAAGATCAGCAAAAGTGACTAACCACTTTTCGTCATTTCTCACTTTTTTCCTCAATCCACTTACCTTTCTTCTTCTATTTTACGCTGGTTACCCGGAAGATATGGTTCGAGTATATCTTTAAGAGCAGTAGGGTTCTGGAGCTGTTGAATTTGTACGATGCATTCAAGAATTAACTCGCTTAGTGCAGTTTGACGATCAATTTTCATAGTTAATTTTTCACTTATTGGATAAGCAATAAGTTGTGAAAGTAGAACACCATATAGCGTGGTTAGCATTGCAACAGCCATAGCTGGTCCAATAGTGGAGGGATCAGTCATATTACTTAACATTTGGATCAAGCCAACAAGAGTACCAAACATTCCAAAAGCGGGCGCACTATCACCGATAGCTCTAAACACATTAGCGCCTACCTCTTCTCGTCTTATTTCTTGCTGAATTTCTTCAACTAAGACCTTACGAATGAATTCGCCATCTTTGCCATCGGCGCAAAGTTGTATGCCTTTTTTATAAAATGCATTTGGAACACTCTCCTTTTCAAGTGCAGGTAATCCCGATTTTCGCGCCTTTTTAACGAGCTTGATAGTTAATCGTATATAATCACTAGCCTTAGTTTTATCATTAGAAAATGCAGCTTTAAGCCCAAGTGGAAGGCTCACAAATACCCCTGTTATGGGGAACTTAATCATAGTTGCTGCGATGGTTCCACCCATGACTATCATAAAACCAGGCAAATTTAGAAAGATGTTAAGTGGAGACCCAGACATAATAGCAACAGTCACAATAGTAACGCCGAAAAATAAGCCTGCGAGTGTCGCAAAATCTATATTCATCTTATATTGTTTCTTTTCTTCTATTAAATGTGTGATCGTTATGTTTCAGAATTATGAAAGCAGTAACATAATAAATGTTTTTTTCCTTGTAAATTGTTACAACCCACCCCACTCTATAAATAAAGGAAAACAACAACTTGTTAGCTTTACAATCTATCTTGCAAAGCACCTAAACAGCAGCTTGTGAAACATGTACTGAGTCTGTCAACGAAGACTAACAAATTAAAATAATTAGCCTAAAGACTGAGATCACGTTGTATCTACATTTATATTTTGTCCATGTGGTGCCGTATGGGTGACTTGAACACCCGACCCCATCATTACGAATGATGTGCTCTACCAACTGAGCTAATACGGCTAACCACTTATCCCTCTATACTCTAATGGTCTAATGTAGTCCAAATCTTTAATGGAAAAAGTATTTGTGAAATTATCAAATAATTCATTACAAGATTAGTGATTAATAATTTTTCAAATACATTGAACAAAAAAGAAAAAGATCATACGAATGTAATGCCCTTGTACAGAAGCTCTGTCGGCATTTATTTATCACTATTTTTGTCGATGCTCCGTAGTTTACTGCCTTTTAGCGCAATTTGTTAGAATGAGCCAAATTTGATGCATTTGATTAATGCTCTTTTAAAGCACCTAAACTAGAAATACGGGACGGGCATCGCCACTGAAGCTTATCAAAGCCAGAACAAGTCCCACATAAAGCCGACCAGACATCCGCTACATTGGCGCAATCTTCACAAACCCATGCGGGATCTGCTTCGGCACTAGCTGCACGTACCAGCCACTCCCTAGATGCAATCATATCTGAATTTTCTGCTTCTTCCAACTGTGCCATCAACTGGCAATAATTATTGGTGACCGGTTCATCCGCAGCACCTATTTCTTCAAGATTTTTACGAGCAATGCCCCACAATTCTGCATCAAAAGCGCTTTTGGCTAACAACAACTTTGTTACATTATTTTTCGGATTAATTTCCGCTAATTTATTAGCCACCTTCATGCGAGATAAGGCGTTGCTTGCGTCGGAGAGAGGCCAATATGCACTAACTATTTCAGGATGTGGGCGAATGGCCCAAGCGGTTTCTAGCACTTTAATAGCTTGGTCTTTCTTACCTGAGGACATAAACAAGTGTGCCAAATGAATCTGTGCTGGAATAAACCCTGGCTCTTCTACAACAGCTCTTTTAGATAACTTTAGTGCCTTTTCATTATCACCAGATAACTCTGCCTCTATACTCATTTGATGATTTAAAACTGCTTTTAAGTGTTTTGCCTCTAAAGAATCTACTAACTTTTTTCGAATAGCTGTGCCTATAACTTCGTAAGCTTCATTCCATAACCCGACGCGACAAGCGAGATCAAACATCGTTCGAAACACCCAGTCACTCTTTGGCTTTAATTGATACGCCCGACGAATCCACTCTAAAGCCTGAGAGCTATCGCCTTTTTTTGTCGCCTGATTGAGCAAACCACGAAGACCAAGAAACTCCGTATCAGGGTTTTCAAGCATTTTTGTAAAAAATTTGCAAGCAGAGTCTTCATCGCCATTAAGTTGTGCAGATTGGGCAGATAGTAGCAATGTGAGTGACGGCTCTTCTAAAAGATTGTTCGCATAACCAGCCTGCCGATTAGCCTCATCTGAATCACCTGCTGCTAATGCAACCATACCCCTACTAAGAGCTAAATACCCCTGACGACGACGACCTTCTCCAAGTTTCCATGAAATTTCCGCAGGAACGCCACTCATAAAAATCCATAAACGATAAATTATAGCTGTCAAGGCAAAACAAATAGCCATCAAGCCAACCACCACAGCCGCAGAAGTTTCAACAATATAACCATGCCAGTTCACACTAACCTGACCAGGATGATCTGCGAGCCACATTGTGGTTGTGGCGATAGCACCAAGTAAAAACAAAACCCAAAGTGCACGGAACATGTAAGTCTACTCCGAAGCTCTACTTAATCGACAAAGCTAAAATTGATATGACGAATACATGCAATCTAGAGAGCACTCTCTCTGCAAGTAATCTAGCTCGTGCTGCTTTAAGCCAACCTGCGACAACATCAGAATCTGGACTATGAATGTCAGACAAAGTTGCAATCGCACCCTCCAAATCCCCTTGATCAAGCTGAAGTCGAGCAATAGCAATTGGGTCACTTTCGATGCCTTTGGGTTTGTCAGCACCAATTTTGCGTACACTAACTAGTGATTTGACATAGGTAAAAACATCAATCAGCGAACTCTCAGTATCTTTTTTAGATGTGTCTTTGAAAGCTACCCGACTAATGTTCTCAGCCAAGGTATCAAATTCACGACGCAATTCATCAATTGTTTTAACACCCGTTTCAGCAAAAGGCGCAAGCTCTTTCACTCCGTTCTGGATATCCGGATCCTCACCACCCAGTGCTCTCAAAGCCATTAGAGATTCTGCAAAAGGATCACTAGAACGAAGTGACTCGCGCAAATGACCAACAGCCAAAACAAGATTTTGAGCTCTTACCTGGCGTTTTGCTTCTGCTACACTTTCCCTCCCCTCAACAGATTGGGCAGCGTCATCTTCAAGTGTTAAAATACGCTTTGAAATATCTGTCATGGTTTGCAAAAGACCCTCAGCTGAACTCCTG
>CACKCT010000014.1:0-27595 GCA_902598645.1 Rhodospirillaceae bacterium
AATAACTAAATCAAACTTTTGTTTGGGTAAACCATATCACCATGTCAGAAACAAGTGTTGAAACAGCAGATAAAACGTTTTTTTGTATAATAGAAATACAAAAGTTCTGAAACTCATCAAACTTCCATTTTGGGTCTTTTTTTGATGCTATTACTGAAATAATAATTTCTATCCACTAGTAGTATCTCTCTTTACAAAGCCTTAAGAAAATTAAATTTACAAATAAATTAAAACTATTTTTCCTTGACAACCCTAAATCAGTAGTAACTTGATTTATCAACAACCCATCTTTAAACTTTGTATTCAATAAATGTCAAAGACATTCAATCCACTGCATTGACACAAGACCTTATGGACACTATCACTTGCTGATGTCAAAGAGGGATCATTTGGTCAACTCACCCAACTTATTTTTCTTGAGGTAATAATGATTAGCGCCATTGTACGGCGATTATTTGGTTCTGCTAACGAACGCTTTTTAAAGACACTACAAAAAGACGTCGATGCCATTAATGCGCTTGAACCACAGCTAGAGAACCTAAGTGACTCTGAACTGCAAAAGCGAACTTCTTGGCTTAGGGACCGCCTGATTTCTGGCGAAAGCACTAACGATATACTTGTTGACGCATTTGCAACCGTACGTGAGGCTGCCAAACGCACCCTTGGACAGCGCCACTACGATGTACAGTTGCTTGGCGGCATAGTTTTACATCGAGGTATGATCGCAGAAATGAAAACTGGAGAGGGAAAGACACTAGCTTCAACCCTACCTATTTATTTAAATGCTCTAAGCAAAAAAGGAGCGCATGTTGTGACTGTCAATGATTATTTAGCACAACGTGATGCTGAGTGGATGGCACAAATTTATGAGTTTCTTGGCTTGACCTGCGCTTTTATCATTCACGGACTAAGTGATGATGAGCGTCGTGCTGCTTATGCTTGTGATGTAACTTATGCTACCAATAATGAGCTTGGGTTTGACTACCTTCGTGACAACATGAAATTCACATTGGAGGATATGGTCCAACGCCCTTTTAATTTTGCTATTGTAGATGAAGTAGATTCTATTCTGATTGATGAAGCGCGTACTCCTCTAATCATTTCTGGCCCTACTGAAGATGCAGCTGACCAATACATTGCCATCAACAAACTTATACCAAGATTAACATCAAAAGACTACGAAAAGGATGAAAAAGCCAAAGCCGTAACGCTGACCGAGGGTGGCACGGAAAACATCGAACAATTGTTACGAGATGAAGGGCTTCTGTCCGAGGGATCATTATATGATATGGCGAACATATCTCTCGTACACCATGCAAATCAGGCTTTACGGGCACACATTTTATTCGAACGGGACACAGATTACATTGTAAAAGATAACAAAGTTATAATTATAGATGAATTTACTGGGCGCATGATGGAAGGTCGTCGTTATTCAGATGGGTTACATCAGGCCCTTGAGGCAAAAGAAAATGTGGAAATACAAAATGAAAATCAAACTCTGGCTTCCATAACGTTTCAAAATTATTTTAGACTTTATCCGAAACTTGCCGGCATGACTGGCACTGCCATGACTGAAGCTGGGGAATTTTCTGAAATTTATGATCTGGAGGTAGTTGATGTTCCCACAAATGTAGAGTGCATTCGAGACGACATGGATGACGAAGTCTACCGCTCTGCAGCTGAGAAGGACGCAGCCATCATAAAATTAATCAAACTATGCAAGAGCCGTCAGCAACCTGTCCTCGTAGGAACAGTTAGCATTGAAAAATCTGAGCATCTCTCAGCTCTTCTAAAAAAAGAAAAAATCAAACACAGCGTCTTGAATGCACGCCATCACGAGCAAGAAGCCACTATCATCGCAAAGGCTGGCGAACCGGGAAGCGTAACCATTGCTACCAACATGGCTGGTCGGGGCACTGACATTCAACTCGGGGGCAATACTGACATGTTGGTAACTGATGCACTGAATAATGTAAATGGAAAGGAAAAGGCAAAACAAATCACAACAGAGATTAAAAACCGTAAAAAACTAGTTCTGGAAGCAGGTGGCCTTTACATAGTGGGTACTGAGCGCCACGAAAGCAGGAGAATTGATAATCAATTGCGCGGTCGTGCTGGTCGGCAAGGTGACGTAGGCGCATCAAAATTTTTCTTATCTCTCGAAGACGATCTAATGCGTATCTTTGGGTCAGAACGCATAGATACGATGTTACAAAAACTTGGGCTACAGGAAGGCGAGGCAATTGTTCATCCCTGGGTTAATAAAGCCCTTGAAAAAGCTCAGCAAAAAGTTGAGGCACGAAACTTTGAAATCCGCAAAAATCTACTTAAATTTGATGATGTAATGAATGATCAACGTAAGGTCATTTTTGAACAACGGAAAGAATTGATGGCATCGGACGATGTTTCAGAAGAAATAAAGGACATGCGCGAGCAAATAATTGAGGACTTAGTCGCAAGATATATACCGGAGAAAGCCTATGCGGAGCAGTGGGATATAAAAAGTTTACGCGAGGAAGTATTACGAATTTTCGGTAAAGATTTACCAATTACAGAGTGGGCTAAAGAAGAAGGCATTGCAGATACTGAAATT
This sequence comes from Rhodospirillaceae bacterium, assembly GCA_902598645.1. GTDB lineage: Bacteria > Pseudomonadota > Alphaproteobacteria > Rhodospirillales > JABHCV01 > JACNJU01. The sequence goes on from CACKCT010000014.1 coordinate 2,597, forward strand.
TGTGAACGCATAAAAGAGTTTGGAAAAACACTTGAAGCAGAAAAAGTAGCAAACTACGGTTCTGATGTCATGCGCTCAGTAGAAAAAAGTCTTTTGTTACAAATGCTTGATCAGGTTTGGAAAGAGCACTTGCTAACATTAGATAATCTGCGTCAAGGCATAGGGTTGCGTGGTTATGGCCAGCGCGATCCACTAAATGAGTACAAGAGGGAGTCCTTCACTCTATTCGAAGAAATGCTCAATACCCTTCGCGAACGCTTAACTCAGATATTATCTCACATTGAACTGCAGACAGCATTGAACGATGAAAATACCATTTCTCGTCGAAATAGTATTGAGATGATAGAAACGCGTGATGACCCTGCGTTTAGACAAGAAGCAGAGAACTCTGAAATTACATCACAGGCATCCCCGATAAGAAGCCGGCAAGCTTCTTCAGAGATTAATCCAAATGATAATACTACTTGGGGCCGAGTTCCCAGAAATGCGCCCTGCCCTTGCGGTAGTGGAAAAAAATATAAACATTGCTGTGGCAAAGTATAAAAGTCGATATTTTCTGATTCACTAAAAACCATGTCATTTATTAGGAACATTGTGTTTTGAAAAAAATCCTATCTTTTTTCATTGTTCCATTATTTTTTTTTAGTAGTTGGCCCGGACTAACAACTACTTTGACTAAGGAACAAGCAACCATAATTGTTGGTAATGAAATAGATCCTCAGGCTCTGAATATCTCAGAATTTAATGGCATTACCTTAATTGGAATTACTCCACCGGAAAGCACAAAGTTTGATGTAACTATTGTTCCTGCTAAAAGGGCTATAAATGTTATCAAACAAGCCTTGGCACTTATTGAAAAGAATTCGCCCTTTAGCAAATCACAGATTGAACTATTGAAAATGAATGGGCCAGTAATTATTGTTTATGATCCTCGATATCCAAAAAAAGAGCCAACCACCAGTTCAGTGAAGATAGCTCTATTTTCACCTTTCTATTATAGTCAAAAAAAAAAATATAAAACTAGGCATACCTTTTTGGTTATTGTAAGTCGTCATGGCGCAAAATGGCCTATCAAGGAACTTGCAGCAGTTTTGGTTCATGAACTTGTTGGCCATGGCACTCAATACCTCAATGGTAAATGGAACAAGATGCGCCTAGTAGATATGGAATGCGAGGCCTGGTTGTATGAGGAAATGGCATACCAAAATCTAAAAATGGACAAATTCTCAACGGTAATGATTAACTTCAAGAAACAACTAGAAAAACAATGTGAGAGCTTTCTGCGTTACCTTAAGCATAGTGATTCCATAGGTGAAACTGAATGGAACAAATTAAACCCAGACGTACTTAAACTACTAGAGCACTTTGCCTTTTATCAAAAACAGTTGAAAAAACAATAAATGCTAAACAGAAATTTTTGATCCAATTTTTAAAAATTTTTCACGACGTTTACTTTTTAAAACACCACCATCAAAATTTCCCAATTCCCGCAGATCTTCTTCAATTACATCCCCAACGGCATTGATTGTCTCCTCAGGGTCACGATGTGCACCACCAAGAGGTTCAGGAACTATGTTCTCAATAACACCTAGGCTAAGCAAATTTTGCGCCGTCAACTTAAGGGAATCAGCAGCTTCTTTTGATTGTTCGCCATCACGCCATAAAATAGAGGCGCATCCCTCAGGTGAAATTACAGAATAAACTGAGTGTTCAAGCATTGTAACGCTATTTGCTGCAGCAAGTGCAATTGCACCTCCAGAGCCACCTTCACCGATAACAACACTAATCAGGGGTATCTTGACTAGAAAGCAAGTTTCAATTGAACGAGCTATAGCCTCTGCTTGACCGCGTTCTTCGGCGTCTACACCCGGATAGGCTCCTGGGGTATCAATCAAGGTTATGACTGGCAAATGAAAGCGGTCTGCCAATTCCATCAGTCGAATAGCCTTTCTATAACCTTCTGGTCTAGCCATACCAAAATTGTGAGCTACTCGATCTGTTGTATCAGCACCTTTCTCATTGCCAATTACCACAACGGATGACCCACGAAACCGCCCAAGTCCGCCAATGATTGCAGCATCTTCCGCAAAGGTACGGTCCCCAGCAAGGTAGGTAAAATCATCAATTAGCAGCTTGATGTAATCAACAGCGTGGGGTCGATCAGGATGTCGTGCGATTTGTGTTTTCTGCCATGGAGATAGTTTTGCATAAGTTTGGCGTAACAGTTTTTCAACTTTAGCTTGAAGCTTAGTTACCTCCTCTTCTATGTTTACTTTACCATCATTTGAAAGATGACAAAGCTCTTCGATTTTGCCTTCAAGGTCAGCAATAGGTTTTTCAAAGTCAAGGTAATTATGCATTGGCATTTTTCTCGCAAGCCACAAGTCAATCAAAGGAATGTATAACGGACTTATTCTGTTTTTAAAAGCTTGACTAAGCTCAGTCAACCTGTGGCAAAAATTTAAACCTTTTTCAGATATTCCTTTGTCCTATGTAACACAAATGGAACTTTGTGTGTCTGTAAAGAAGGCAGTAAAAGCCATTGAGACTGATTTAGGTGTCAAGATCTTGAGTGGAGTTATTATTATCCACTTGATTTTACTCATAAGTATATATTAGGATTTTGTATAGAAGAATTTGATTAAAACCGCACAACATAACTCCTAGCCTCGCAAACCCCACCAACTCTTCCATGTACATTTAGGCATTAATTGAGTCAGTTAATTCCCCTCGAGACAAATTTATCTTTTCATTCTTAAAGAAATTTCCACAATTAAACCTGTTATGGAAATTATATTCCACATTACGGTAAAGCTATAAAAAAAATATATACCAGAACATTATATTTCTTATATATTTTTAATATACATTTTCCAAAGAAAGATCTCAATCAATTGGATAAAAAGAAGTCACCCAATAGAAGTTCGGAAGTACAGTCATTAACTAGAGCTCTAACTATATTGAACAAACTCTCTAACAATGATAGCGGCTTGATTTTAACTGAATTGGCTCAAATTTGTCAGTTACCAACTTCAACTACCCACCGTTTACTTACAACTCTTGAAAACAATCGTTTTGTTCGCTTTAATCGTAGTAGCAACCTCTGGTCAGTCGGAGTTCAGTCCTTTGTTGTGGGTAATGCCTTTGCCCGCTCACGTAATTTTGTTCCTTTAGCTAAAGCATTTATGCGACACTTGATGGACGAAGTTGGTGAGACGGTTAATTTGGCAGCTCAAGATCAAGACGAAATGGTTTATCTTGCTCAGGTAGAAAGTCATGAAATCATGCGAACTTCTGTGCGCCCCGGCTCGCGAGTTCCACTGCATTGCTCAGCCGTTGGCAAAGCAATTTTAGCCGGTATGAATGAAAATGACAGAAATATGATCATCCAACTCGAACCAGATGCACCTGCTGAAAACCAAGTTTTTACACCAAAATTTCTAGAGAACTTAAAAAAAACACAAGTCTCTGGATATGCAATAGATGATGAAGAGCAATCTATTGGTGTACGTTGTGTGGCTTCCGTGATCTATAATGAAAACGGTGGGCCACTAGCAGCAATTTCTATTTCTGGTCCAACAGCGAGAATCACAAATGCCCGCATTCCCACCCTAGGTCGCCTTGTACAAAAAACTTGTAAAGATATAACTGCAGAGTTTGGAGGAAGGCTCCCATTGGATATAAACAGGCCCCTACATGCTACAGGCACCAAAAATGCATCAACTTTAAATAATGCTCTACAGTTAATTACTGGAGGCGCAACAAAAAAAACAAGAAGTAAAAACTCATAAAAATCATCTGGCTAGCTAACCAATCTGTGGTTACTTTTCCCTTGCCAATGGGTGAACGTCATCAAGGAGTTGGCGTAACCGTTCTTGAAGTACATGAGTATAAATTTGAGTTGTCGCAATATCTGAATGTCCAAGTAATTGTTGCAGTGAACGAAGATCTGCACCGTGGGCAAGTAAATGACTGGCAAAAGAGTGGCGAAGCACGTGAGGAGAGACTCGGCGGGGGTCAAGACCAGAATCAAAAGCCAACTCTTTCATAAGCTGGCCAAACCTTGCTCGCGTCAAGTAGCCTTGCTTGGAACGAGAGGGAAATAACCAGCCCGGGTCAACTCCTTGATTGCTCTTTGGAACAAAAGTATCCCTAACAATTTTGTACGACTTGATAGCTTCACTAGCTGGCTCATTTAGTGGTAACATCCGCTCTTTGCCACCCTTACCCTTCACAATAAGAATGCGCCCATCCCTACTAATAGCAGAGAGCGGCAAGCTAACAAGCTCCGAGACCCTTAGCCCAGTCGCATAAAGAATTTCAAGCAAAGCCATCAGTCTCAAACCATCATTACCTTTTTTGTTTTCTGCCGTTTTGAGTAAAACTTCAACTTCATCTTCGTTGAGAAACTTTGGTATTGGGCGTCTCAGTTTTGGACTATCAAGGGAGCTTGAAGGATTATCAACTCGAACCCCCTCAGCATGAAGAAAACAAAAAAATTGTCTGAGCGCAGACAGACGTCTTGCGCTGGTTGAAGGAGAAATTCCAGCATTTGAGAGTTTTTTTACATAAGATCGAATAAGTATGCTGTCAGCGTTTTCAATCAAACGGTTACGATCCGCACAAAAATCACCAAAATCGCATAAGTCTCGGTGGTAAGACTCAATTGTATTTTTCGCTGCACCGCGTTCGACCGCAATCATTTCTAAGAAAGTCTCAACGTAGTTGGACAACTTGGTCCTATTCACTTGTTATAGACCTGCAGCAACTGCAGCTTCTAGAGCTAGGGCACGCACTTCGCTCTCTAGACCAACGGTTTTTAGGCTATCCAAGACCTTCCTCAACACAATTGGTTCGGACTGACTAGGCCCACTTTCGCCAAGCGCAATCAAAGCTAACAATATGATTTCACCAATACGAGGTGGTAGAGCAAGTCTATCGTCAGTAATTGATGTTTGAACTACATCTTGATCTGTTTGAACAGTAGAACTGGTCTGTAAAACATCGGAGAAAGGAGCTCTCAGCAAAGCTTTTTGAGCCAAACTTGATACTTTAGTTGCTTCATCTAAGCTATGCCATAATGCAGAATTTGGCATCGCTATAGTGATTAGTTGTGGCCCGTCCAATAATGCATCCCATGCTTTACGTGGGACATCGTCCCCTAAAACCTCAAGCAAATTATATAATAGTGCCGCCTTATTGCTAGCGCCATTATCTTTTCTAACTTGCTCCCACCACTTGTTGAGGTGTTTTGAGCTCCATTCAATTGTATGCGAATAACCAGCAAGTCGGGCTACTGGTAATAATGCTACTAGTGCCTCTGCTGATTCTTGATTGTGTTGGGCACTAGTACGTAACAATGAAAACCAGGGTGTAGCCGAAACCTGCTCCCCACAAGAAAGAAAAGCTCTGATAATTTCAGGCGCAAACCAGGAAAGTTCAGCAGATGGGGGTATACGCTTCAAAACTGGCAAAAAAACCCGCGCAATGGATGCGTAACGTCCCCCCTCTCGCCCTAAGTAGAGTGCCTTTGAGGCAGCTTCAGCTTGTGCTGTGGGAACAGTTTGAATTAAGGAAGTCCTGTACAGCAAGGCCCTGCTCAAAGGACCACTCTCAGCTTCCGCTTTAGAGAGGGGGTTAGCAAGCTCCTGATCACTAAATGAAACACTTGTGTAGAGCTGACGAAGCGTGTCTACATCAAGCGCACCAGCAATTTCAGCACGCTCAGCTGCTTCAAGACGTATCTCAACAGATGCATTAGGACTTACAGCAATAGTTCTGAGTATTCCAGGACGGCTTGAAGCAACGACATCACTTGGCAATTGAGCCTTCGCAACCCTTGCAATAGACAAATGCATTGGCGTTGGATCTGGCAGGCTTTCAATTGTTGCAGGGTTTCCAGCAAGTGCATCAACTAGAGAATAGAAAGGCTCATCATCATCTCCAACTTCCTGCAACAACGTAACTCCCAACGCAGCCTTGTCGTGCTCACCAGCAAGGGCTTGACAAAAAATAAAAGATTTCTGCCAAAAAGGACTACTTTCAGTACTTATTTGTTGAGCTGCCAATGAGCAGGCGCGGGCGTTATCATTTGCTAAAAACCGAGCTTCTGCTTCATATCGAACTAGCTGTCTAATTTTTGAACGTCCGGGCGTTGCATCAAGTAACTGATTTACGCTTGAGATATCACCCATTTTAGAGAGAAGACTTATCCGACTTGCGATGTAACTTCCATCACCCGCCATTCCTTCCGGTAAAATTGCGGTACTCATCAGCAAACGTCGCATCAAATCTCGCATTGCTTTTGATTTGATGTTTACTGGTAATCGCATAATCATTTTCGAGAGCAATTGCTGTGATGTGCCCTTCCACATTCCAATTCCAAAGCCACCGTCTTTTGCATCCAAAACGCCAGCTGTATCCGGATTAATTGTTTGCAAAGCATCAACCTGAATGGATTTATCAACACCATCAACTACACTCCCTACAGGAACTTGTTGTGATTTCTCAGATGGAGGAATATCTTCTTGTTTCTCTTGTGTAATTTTTTGGGGTGGTGCTAGTCGAACTGGCCCACTTTGTGCTATCACCAAATTCAAAGGCATGCACACAAACAAGGTGATAATTCCAAGTGTCTTTAAGTTGGACATTGCTCTATCGTGGAAAACGGTCATTTGGAAGAACTTCTTCAATAATATTCAAATTAGCTGGAATTTCCCAGGTAGCGAGGAAAACCGCTCCCCCTACGACAATTGCAATAACCAAAAAGAAAACGATTCGTGATATATTTTTCATTTTTTTCCTGTAACCATCTTAGCCCAACTTAGTCACAAAGCTTTACAATAATAAATTCCAACACTTAAAAAATTCAAATATCTTTGTGTCTATAGAGTTTATGTTAATTTCTAATTGTGGCAACATTTAGGTTTAAAATCTTTTTAATAATACAATTAACACGCATTATGACACCAATAAAACAAACGGAATACTAACAATGGCAGACAGAGGCGCAAAACTAAAAGGCCTCAATTTCAACAAATCCATAGTCCTGATAGGACTGATGGGTGCTGGTAAAAGTCGAATTGGTAAAGATTTAGCGACAAAATATGGATTTTCATTCGCCGACACAGACCTTGAAATAGTCAAAGCCGCCGGATGTTCAATATCCGATATTTTTGAGCTTTATGGAGAAGAAGCTTTTCGTGATCTTGAAGAACGGGTCATATCACGTCTTCTAGTAAAAAAGGTGAAAGTTATCGCTACTGGAGGCGGAGCATTTATGAATGCAAAAAATAGAGACAACATCAACAAATTTGGGGTTTCTATCTGGTTAAAAGCCGAACTTAACGTGCTAATAGAACGCACATCACGCAGAAAGGGTCGCCCACTTCTTGAGCGTGGAGATCCAGCAACGATCTTAAAAGGTCTTATGAGCGAACGTTATCCAATTTATGGTAAAGCTGATATTACCTTAGATACGCAAAACACATCAATTGAAGACAACGTCAATGCAATTGCCGAAGCCCTTGCAATCTATTTTGATAACCAAACGGAAATAAAAAAAAATGAGTGATAATTCAATCTTATCGGACGATAAAAAAAGACAGCTAACGCTTGAACTTGGCGAGCGCTCCTATGATATCATGGTCGGTCAAAAACTTCTGGAACAGGCAGGTAGCCTCATTAGCTCACTCATCCCCAGCAATAAAGTCATAATTGTTAGTGACAGTAACATTGCCCCGCTGTATCTGGCCAAGCTTGAAAACTCCCTAAAGAATGCCGGGATAAAGTTCTCGTCGGTTACTTTAAAACCTGGAGAAAAGATAAAAAGCTTTGAGCATTTGCAAAACCTAATTGAAATACTTTTGGAAAAAGGTGTGGACAGAAAAACTACACTTATAGCCCTTGGTGGCGGCGTAATTGGAGACCTTACCGGATTTTGCGCGGCAATTATCATGCGTGGCATCCATTATATACAAATCCCGACCACCCTATTATCCCAAGTCGACAGCTCGGTTGGGGGTAAAACGGGAATTAACTCAACCTTTGGAAAGAATTTAATAGGGGCCTTTCATCAACCACTTCTGGTTTTGATTGATCTCAACTGTCTAGATAGTTTGCCACACAGGCAACTTATGGCTGGATATGCTGAAATCATCAAATACAGTCTAATTAATGATGCAGAATTTTTTTCTTGGCTTGAGGTGAATGGATCGTCACTTATTAAGGGAAATAAGGACCTTCAGGCACAAGCAATTTTAAAAAGCTGCGCCGTTAAGGCTAAAATTGTCGCCGAAGATGAGCGTGAAAGCGGAATTAGGGCCCTTCTCAATCTTGGACATACATTTGCTCATGCGCTTGAGGCAGAAGTAGGTTATAGTGACAAGCTTTTGCACGGAGAGGCTGTTTCTATTGGAATGATGATGGCCTTTGAACTTTCCCAACAACTCGGTTTTTGCCATGAGACCGATGTTGAAAGGGTTCGCGCGCATTTAAACAAAATCGGTTTACCAGCAAGCCTTGCAGGAATTGCCAATGATAAATGGACACCAAAAAGACTAATAAATCACATGGCTTTGGACAAAAAGACCGAAGGTGGATCTATGACTTTTATTCTTGCGCATGCTATTGGATTATCCTTTATCTTCCGGGACATTGATCCAAAAAAATTAGACACTTTTCTAGCAAATGCCCTGAATGCTGCATAACTTTAAATGATAGAGAAAAATTATGTTGATAACTCTTAGTGCAATTTTTGTTTTAATTTTGCTGTCTGCTTTTTTTTCAGGTTCTGAAACCGCTTTAACTGCGGCATCACGACCATTGATGCACCAACTTGAAAAAAATGGTAACCATCGAGCACGAATGATAAATCGATTAAACGAACATCAAGAGCGTTTGATTGGTGCTATTCTGCTTGGAAATAATCTAGTAAATATTTTAGCTTCCGCTTTGGCAACTAGTGTCTTGATCGCACTTTATGGCGAAGCCGGCGTTGCTTACGCAACGCTAATAGTAACATTGTTGGTGTTGATCTTTGCTGAGATACTGCCCAAGACATACGCAATTAAAAATGCTGATCAAGTAGCTTTAAAAATCGTTCCAATAGTGGATGCTTTAGTGCTTGTTCTTGCACCAGTAACTCGAAGTATAAATTTTTTAGTCCAATGTGTACTAAAGTTTTTTCAACGCGATAAAACAATGGATGGTTCTGGCACCTCGTCTGAAGAACTCCGAGGCGCTATAGAGCTTCATGCAGATGAAGACCGGGCAGCTGATGATGAGCGGGCGATGCTAAGAAGTGTACTTGATTTAGCAGAAGTACAGGTTGGCGAGATAATGGCTCATCGGAAGGATGTAACCATGATTGACGCTGATCAACCTGCAGAAAAAGTTGTCGATGAAGTTCTTGCTAGCCCCTTCACACGTATACCATTGTGGCAGGGGCAACCAGAAAATATTGTAGGTGTTTTACACGCCAAGGCACTTCTGCGTGCTGTGAAGGCACGCGAAGACAACTCAGAAAAAAAACTTGGTGAAATCAACGTTATTTCATTGGCTGCCAAGCCTTGGTTTATTCCAGAGCAAACAACCTTACTTGACCAATTACAAGAGTTTCGCAAACGGCGCGAACATTTTGCTCTGATGGTAAATGAATACGGAAGCTTTATGGGTATTGTGACCCTTGAGGATATTTTAGAAGAAATCGTGGGGGATATATCTGATGAACATGATGTTGCAGTTCCAGGGGTGATTCTTCAATCTGATGGTAGCTATTCTATTAATGGGAGCGTAACTATCCGCGACCTAAACCGAGAATTCAACTGGCACCTTCCTGATGAGGAAGCTGCCACAATTGCTGGCTTAATCATGCACGAGTCACGACGCATTCCAGAGCCAGGCCAAATTTTCATGTTTCATGGTCTAAAATTTCAAATTTCTGAGAGAGTACGCCAACAAATAATTAGTGTCAGGGTCATACCTGCTGAAAAAGATCAAGACGTTGAATAGATTTAGCGTTCTAATGTGACATATAAAAGAACAAACATAGATTCTTAAGTGTTCTTATTTAGTACGAGAGCTATTTTTAATTTATAGCTACTTTAACTCACTTGGTGTAAGTGTTTGCAAAGCTAATGCATGAATTCGACCAGCCATTTCTTCCGAGAGAGCTTTATAAACCATCCGTTGGCGCTGAATGCGAGACTTTCCCTCAAAGTTTTTAGAGACAATAGTAATACTAAAGTGACTCTCGCCACCTGGAGTAGCTCCTGCATGACCTGCATGCTTATGAGAATCATCTACAATACTTAGTGTTGTTGGAGACAAAGACTCACTAAGTTTTCGATTAATAATTTCGGCAACCCGCATTTACTTCTATCCTTATCAGGCAAACAAGAATTGGTATCAATTAGCCCATTGTATCCAATATCCGTTTAACATAGTTTTTGGCAATCTATCAACAATACATAATGTCAGCACCACATGTTTTCTAATGACACCAGATGCCCAAAACAAAGTTCAAACGAAGAAATAACTTTTATGCAATATTCTCAAGGAATAAAATTTACACTTTACTAAATTTTAAATTCACACCGAAATGAGCTACTAAGTACAAAATATTCTTTAAGAAAATTAAATTTTAATAATCACCTAGGTAACTTATTTAGTTTGTTCTATGAAAAGTCTTAGTTACAGAATTTGTTGTTACTTTTTATTACACCATGAATTTTGTTATTTAGTACAACAAATATAAACAACGGCTTTTTCCAACATTGAATGGCTTTTTGTATGAATTTACGACTAAAATTATTTTGGCTAAAAAGAACAAATAAGATCCACCAAAGCTTGCCATAAGGAACGCTAATCACCATAGTTAATGGAAGCACTTGGAGAAGTTATTAATGACACAAAAACCAAAAAAAAATAAATCAATTCACTCTACAAGTATGTTTGATAAAGTGCCTGATGAACATCCCAAAGCCAATTTATGCGAATGGCCAAACTGCGACGCTGTTGGGAAACATAAAGCACCCCGCTCACGTAAAGAACTTAACAGCTTCCGTTGGTTTTGCGTGGATCACATTCGTATCTACAATAAATCCTGGAATTATTATGAGGGTATGAGCGATAAACAAGTTGAAGAAGATCTTCGGAATGATACTTCCTGGAATAGACCATCATGGCCTTTTGCTGGTAATGAAAAGACGCTAAACTTCAAGAATTCAACACCTGACATAGATGACTTCGACGGTGCATTCAGCCAATACGCCGATTCAGAAACAAGCAGTTCTTCTCAACAACGCCATGCGCCCGATAGTCAGAAAGCAGAAGCAATGGCAATTCTTGATCTCAAACCACCCGTGACTATTGACGAAATCAAACGTCGCTATAAAAAATTGGTTAAACTTCACCATCCTGACGCAAATGGCGGAGACAAGTTAGCAGAAGAAAAATTCAAGCAAATATCTATAGCCTACGCAAGACTTACCTCACAACAACTCACCTCCTGATAAAAGTCGTTGACGCATAATTCACACGACTTTATCTGATTAATTAAAATCTACACAAATATTTGGAAACGCATTATGAAAGCTACTGAAGCAACTCTCAAAGAAGAAGTTAAATCCCCCAATGAACCAGATGTTACACTATCTGTGCGAGAGACTTTTGGTATTGACAGTGATATTGAAGTCGCTGCCTTTAGTAAAGGAGATGAACACGTTCCTGAGATTGATCAAACATACCAATTTAATCAAGACACAACCCTAGCAATCCTGGCTGGTTTTTCTCATAACCGGCGAGTTATGATACAAGGCTACCATGGCACAGGAAAATCAACTCACATTGAACAAGTTGCTGCTCGACTTAATTGGCCCTGTATTCGAGTTAATCTAGACAGCCACATAAGTCGAATTGATCTAGTTGGGAAAGATGCCATTATCCTCAAAGATGGTAAACAAGTTACCGAATTCCGTGAAGGTATTCTTCCTTGGGCCCTGCAGAACGCAACGGCACTAGTTTTTGACGAATATGATGCTGGTCGTCCCGATGTGATGTTTGTAATTCAACGTGTACTTGAAGTAGAGGGCAAAATGACTTTACTTGATCAAAACAAAGTCATTAAACCCCACCCTTTTTTTAGGTTATTTTCAACAACTAACACAATTGGTTTAGGAGATACTACTGGGCTTTATCATGGAACTCAGCAAATTAATCAAGGTCAGATGGATCGCTGGAATATAGTCGCCACGCTCAATTATTTGCCACACAATGATGAAGTCGATATCGTCGTTTCCAAAGTACCGGCATACGATACGATCGAAGGACGTGAACAAATGAGTGCCATGGTGGAGCTTGCAAAGTTAACCAGAACTGGTTTCGTCAGTGGCGATATATCAACAGTAATGTCTCCTCGTACAGTTATTACTTGGGCTGAAAATATGGAAATTTTCAAGGATCTACAAGTAGCATTTCGTCTGTCCTTTCTAAATAAATGTGATGAAATGGAACGTCCAATTGTAGCCGAATATTATCAACGGTGTTTTGGAGAAGAATTGTCAGAGTCTGTAGCAAATAAGAAGGTTCTCTAACACATGAATTGGAGTGAGACACCATCTGAGCAGTTGAGGCGAGTCACTATCGCTTCATTAAAGGCGATTGGGCAAAACCCCGAAGTTGAAGTTACCTACTCCACCAGCTGTGAGGCACAAGTCGCAACTAATGGTGCCACAGTTAGGTTACCTGCACCTAAGGAAACTAACATTACAGAGCATGATGTAAACCAATTACGCGGCTCTGCCGACGCAGTAGCCCTAAGAATTCGCTATCATGATAATATTGTTCATAGCCGTTTACGGCCTTCAGGTAGTGATGCAGCACTAGTTTTTGAACGAGCCGAACAAGTTAGAGTTGAATCAATTGGTTGCATACAATTGCCCGGTGTTGAAAAAAATATTACAGCTATGCTGAAGGCCCGGTGCTTAGCTAATGCTCCCGATCCAACAAAAAATTCAGAAACAAATGATATTAAATTTTTAGCCGAGGCCATGGGGCTAATGATTCATCAGAAACTCACTGGCAGAGAACTCCCAGCCTCTGCAGAACCTATCTTGAGGAGTTGGGGGGGGTATATTGTTGAGCATGTTGGGCATCAGTTAGACGGGCTGGAGCAGAAAATCCATAACCAAGAAGAGTTCGCTAGTTCTTTGAGCCAAATGATAAAAAAGCTTGATCTCTTCGACGAGGGTGATGTCGAACCTGATGAAGTTCCTAAAGAAAATAATGACCAAAGCGAAAATATTTCAGAGAAGCAAGAACTTGAAAATGAGCAAACCGAATCCCAACAATCTGTAACAGAACAAGACCAGGATGAAATTACTGATATTGGTCTCGATACAATGTCAAACTCAGACGAGAACGACCAAATAGATGGGGATGATCCAGCAGGTCCAGGAAAAGAAAATGAAAATTGGCTAGATAATAAACCTAACAATAACCATTACTTTGCTTATTCAACTGATGCAGATGAAGTCGTTTCAGCAGAAGATTTATGTGAGGCTGATGAGCTTAACCGTTTACGAACCCAACTAGACCAGCAACTCATACGAATACAAGGAGCAGTCTCACGCTTAGCCAATCGCTTGCAACGTCGTTTGATGGCAAAACAGATACGCTCGTGGGATTTTGACCAAGAGGAGGGTCTTTTAGATGCTGGACGGCTGTCACGGGTGGTTACTGACCCAGTTCACCCACTAAGTTTCAAACAAGAAAGGGATACGGATTTCCGTGATACCGTTGTCTCTTTATTAATAGATAATTCTGGTTCAATGCGAGGAAGGCCAATAACAGTTGCCGCCATGAGTGCAGATATACTTGCGCGTACACTCGAGAGATGTGGGGTAAAGGTAGAAATTCTTGGCTTCACTACCAGAGCGTGGAAAGGGGGTCAGGCCCGTGAAAAGTGGGTCGAAAATGGAAAGCCGTCAGAACCGGGACGACTAAACGATTTACGTCACATTATTTACAAAGATGCTGATATGCCGTGGCGACGTGCTAGGCGAAACCTTGGCCTTATGCTACGTGAGGGCCTTTTAAAAGAAAACATTGATGGAGAATCACTGCTGTGGGCGCACAATCGCCTGATGGGGCGACAAGAACAACGTCGTATTTTATTGGTAATATCTGACGGTGCACCAGTTGATGACTCCACTTTATCTACAAACCCGGGAAATTATTTAGAAAAGCACCTTCGGGATGTGATCAATTGGATTGAAAATAGCTCAAATATTGAACTTACGGCTATTGGAATTGGCCATGACGTAACTCGTTATTATAAGCGCGCAGTAACTATTTCTGACGCAGAGGAACTTGGCGGTACCATGATGCAAAACTTAACCGACTTGTTCGATGAAAATAATAACAGCTTTATAGCTACAAGTGGCAAGACTAAACTAATTACATAGAGAACTATTATCTAGGATAACTCTCTCTGTTTAGCTTTTTTTATTTGGCGCTTTATGAAAATCGCCTTATCAGATAGTTTATTGTTGACTGTTCCCAACAAAAACTTATCCAGACCCCCTTTATGCTCAATTGTACGAAGTGTTTTTGTAGCAATCCGCATGTTCAATTGCTTACCAAGCACATCACTAATGACTGTCACATTTTGTAAGTTTGGTAAGAAACGTCTGCGCGTCTTGTTATGCGCATGACTCACATTATTACCTGATTGAACACCCTTACCGGTGAGATCACAGCGCCTTGCCATGTCAATAAGTCCTTAAATAAATAAGAAATTTAAGCGGTTTTTAGGGGATACGCTCTACTTCGTCAAGAAGAAAGAGTTACGAAGAATTCAAATTAAAAAAGTTTTATCAACCAAACCTCTAGGCCCCGTCAGTTATAAGATTAAATTTTTATAAAAAAATAATTTTACGTCTAGCAAAAGCGTTACTACATTGCTTTTCTTAAATTCTCATCAATCTTGTCAAGGAACTGTTGTGTCGTCAACCAATCATGTTCTGCTCCAATCAACACGGCAAGGTCTTTAGTCATATAACCAGACTCAACAGTTTCAATACAAATCTTTTCAAGTCTATCGGCAAAATCAATTACATCTTGAGTATTGTCAAATTTACCTCGATAGTGAATACCTCTGGTCCAAGCAAAGATAGAAGCAATAGGATTGGTGGAGGTTTCTTTACCTTTCTGATGCTGACGGTAATGACGAGTTACTGTACCGTGTGCCGCCTCAGCTTCAACTGTTTCTCCGTCAGGGGTCAACAAAACTGAGGTCATTAAACCAAGTGATCCAAAACCTTGGGCAACCGTATCGGATTGGACGTCGCCATCATAATTTTTGCAAGCCCAAACATAACCACCATCCCATTTCATAACACACGCCACCATATCGTCAACCAAACGGTGCTGATAGGTTAAATCTTCATTATCGAATTTGTCCTTGTATTCATTTAAAAATACTTCTTCAAATAGATCTTTGAAACGTCCGTCGTAATTTTTTAGAATTGTATTCTTGGTTGAAAGGTAGACAGGCCAACCAAGATTGAGGCCATAGTTAAAACATGCTCGGGCAAAATTGCGAATTGACTCATCCAAATTATACATTGTCAACGCAACACCACCCTCGGTGAAGTTATAAACTTCATGCTCAATTAATTCTGATCCATCATCAGGAACAAAACTCATTGTAATTTTTCCAGGACGATCTACGACCATTTCTGTGGCCCGGTATTGATCACCAAAAGCATGACGGCCAATGACAATGGGCTTAGTCCAACCTGGAACTAGACGTGGTACATTTTTGCAAATAATTGGCTGTCGAAAAACTGTACCACCAAGAATGTTGCGTATAGTGCCGTTTGGAGAACGCCACATTTTCTTTAAACCAAATTCCTTGACTCGATCTTCATCGGGAGTGATCGTGGCGCACTTGACGCCCACACCATATTTCTTTATGGCACAAGCGCTATCGATTGTGACTTGGTCATTGGTCTTGTCACGATTTTCAATAGATAAATTGTAATATTTTAAATCTACTTCCAAATAAGGTAAAATAAACTTCTGTTTAATGAAGGCCCAAATTATTCGTGTCATCTCATCACCGTCAAGCTCAACGATAGGGTTCGCAACCTTGATCTTAGCCATGGCTTATTTCCTCTGTACTGGCTATTGAATGTAGATAACCTCTGGAGCTTAACCCTGTTTTATTCAAGGGTCTCATTTGGATGTATAGCTTATAATGATTGTTAAAAACATAAGCTACGCCCAAAAAGTTTGCAAGATTTAACAGTTTATCTAAAGATGACTTGTTAGCACCTCAATACCCGCCTCTGGTGCATTCCTCAGCGCCTCAAACACACTATCAACGTTATCCACAACACTAAAAAGTTTATTGATCTCACTATGGCCGAATCCGCCATCAACTACGGCCTGCACCAGGTCCTGAAGAGGCTTCCAGTACTTGACTACATCGAACAAAACTACTGGCTTCTTATGTTGTTGAAGTTGTTTCCATGTAATCATTTCAATGGTTTCGTCAAGTGTACCAAGTCCTCCGGGAAGAGCAACAAAAGCATCAGAGAGTTTAAACATGGCGCTTTTTCGTTCATGCATGCTTTTAACAACAATCAAATCAATCTCACCCGGACTACCAACCTCAAACTCCTGAATGAATTCAGGGATGATGCCTGTAACTTTACCATTATGTTCAAGCACAGAGCGTGCAACAATACTCATCAACCCTATGTCACCTGCTCCATAAATAAGATCGATACCCCTATCTGCAATGGCATGGCCTAAATCCCTCGCAGCACTTTCAAATGCAGGATTCGCACCTAAACGTGAACCACAGAATACACACAAAGATTTTATTTCACTCATAATCTTAAAATGACCATCTCTCTAAAAAAATACATGTGGATGAAGCAAGTCCTGATGGGTGATCTTAAAAGTCATTAATATATAAATTTTTAAGTGTATATATAACACAAAATAGTATTATGTTTTACAATGCTAATAAAAACTCAATAGTGATGATGAAAATCTACAGTTGTACAGCCTCAAAAATAGAAAGAATTTGTAAACCATCGCTTTATAATTGATAAGCGATCTAAAGACACATATTTTTTTAAGAAAGAGAAAGTAAAAGTAAAGAAGGCAGAACTGGGCTAACTAGCTCTATTATTGCCTCCAAATCAGGTGCGTATTAAAGTATTTAAATAATTCGTGACCTTTAGGGAGAGTCCTGTGAGTCGGTTGCTATCCATTGCCATTGTTGGTCTTGTTCTTGTTGCCGTAGCTATTGTTCTCAATTTTGCACCTTGGCAAACCAACGAGACAACTCCAACTTCAATTACTTCCGAGTCACTTAGCCCCGAATCTAAACTACCGCCTGCATTAAAACTAGAACCGCCAACATTCGATGTTGTGCGTGTAAGTCCCAATGGCAATACAGTCATTGCTGGACGCGCAATGCCTGATAGCTTGGTCATCAGTATCGATAATGATGAGGATTTTGGACGTACAAGGGCAGATGATCGAGGGGACTGGGTAATGGTACCCGAGGAACCACTCAAGCCAGGCTCGCATACACTTCGCCTAAAAATGCTTGTTGGGTCAGAGTCGCCAATATATTCGATTGAAGACGTTGTTGTAGTTGTCCCTCAACCTGGTGAGGACATAGCTGGAAGACGTGGTGATGGGAACATTCTCGCTTTAAAATTGAATCCAGATGGAAGCTCAACAGTTTTGCAAAAGCCAGGAGGCAGGGGCACTATCAAACTAAGTGTTGACTCTGTTGATTATGATGATGACGGACGCCTTTCTATTAGTGGCTCCTCTCATCCGAATGCTATGGTTCAAATTTACGTAAACAATAAATTAATTGGTCATGCTCGAGCAAGTGATGACAAAGGCGCTGGTTATGGATTGTGGAAGATGAACCCAGACGAAACTATCGAGCCAGGTCTTTATACACTTAGAGCCGATCAAATTGACACAGATGGCAAAGTAATTCAGCGGATTTCGTTTCCGTTTTCACGTGCAGAGCCTACACGCAAGATTAAAAATGCAAACAAAATTGTCGTTCAACCGGGAAATAGTTTATGGCGAATTGCCAGATCCCGATACGGTAAAGGCAATCATTACACAATTATTTTTGAAGCTAACAAAGACCAGATTAAGGATCCCGACCTTATTTATCCGGGACAGGTTTTTAAACTCTCAGAAACCAAAGGAAAAAATTGAATTGCATAAAATCATTCTGGTACCAATCAACTCAGCAGGTTGGCCATTTATTAGTCTATTTGCAGCAGCCACTATTGGTTTATTTATGATATCAACACCCCTAGGTTGGATTGGAATAATACTAACACTATGGTGTGCCTACTTTTTTCGTGATCCTGATAGGGTCACCTCCACTCGTTCTGGACTGATAGTAAGTCCTGCCGATGGTGTAGTACAATTAATAGATCACGCTGTGCCACCAATGGAGCTTGAAATGGGGGACAAAAAACGCTTTCGAGTTTGTGTGTTCATGAATATCTTCAATGTACACGTCAATCGGGTACCCTCCGATGGTGAAATTACAAAGATATCGTACAGACCGGGTTGTTTTTTTAATGCTTCTCTCGATAAAGCAAGTGAATACAACGAGCGTATGAGCATTCGGCTAAAAACACCGGAGAATCAAGATATAGCCTTTGTTCAAATTGCAGGATTGGTGGCAAGACGTATTAAATGTGACATTGTAGAGGGCCAGAAGGTTAAGGCTGGTGAACGATTTGGTCTCATTCGGTTTGGTAGCCGTGTTGACGTTTATTTACCTGAGGGCGTTGAACCCTCAGTTTGCGTTGGGCAAACAACTGTTGCTGCTGAAACCACAATTGCCAACGTACATGCTAATGAAACCATGAACGATGGCCAAGTGCGCTAAGGGGGGAACCTAAAATGGCTGTACGCCACAAACGGCCTGAGTGGCTGCACATCAATAAAATGATACCAAATTTTTTAACCATTTTAGCTATTTCTGCTGGAATGTCTGCAATTCGCTTTGGACTCGAAGAACAATGGGAAAATGCAGCCCTTGCTATTCTTGCTGCAGCAATACTTGATGCTTTAGATGGTCGTGTTGCACGCATTTTAAAAGGGGCTAGTAAATTTGGTGCTGAGCTCGATTCTTTATCTGATTTCATTAGCTTTGGTGTAGCACCAGCAATGCTTCTCTACCTTTGGGCAATGCAACATTTTGGTCCCTTTGGTTGGATGCTAACGGTACTTTTTAGTGTTTCTATGGCGCTACGGCTCGCTCGATTTAACACAATGCTTGAGGTAGATAGTCTCCCTGTTTGGACAAGTAATTTTTTCGCTGGTGTGCCAGCCCCAGCCGCAGCAGGGCTTGTATTGATGCCAATGATTCTCTCTTTTATAGTTGGGGATAATTTTTTTCGTTCCCCTTTTGTCATTTCCTTTTATCTAATTAGCGTTTCTGCACTTGTTGTAAGTTCTATACCAACCTTTTCATTCAAAAAAGTCAAAGTACCTGCGAAACAAGTGCTACCTTTTATGATTATTTCAACCGCACTTGTGGCTGCTCTTGTTAGCGCACCATGGTTGACACTTTCAGGAGTTCTAATCATTTATCTGATCACTATACCCATTAGCATCAGAACTTATCGCAAACGCAAAAAAGAAGAACCTATTCCTCTAATGAAAACTCATAATGACTCACAATAATAATTGACATTTATTTTGGCGTATCTCTTCCACTTGATTCACGTCTTTTATTATGCCAATCAAAAAAATTGGCCCTAATCATCAAAGCACAAGGGGTAACAACTAAAGTCAGAACTGTAGCAAAACCAAGTCCAAAGACAATCGATGTGGATAATTGCGCCCACCATTGCATTGAAGGAGCCCCAATACTAATTTGACGATCTACGAAATCAATATTTACACCACTTACCATGGGTAAAAGACCAAGAATAGTAGTAATAGATGTTAATATAACTGGCCTAAAGCGTTGCGAACCAGTTCTAATAATTGCCTCTTTTGCGCTCTTTGTAGTTTTCTTAAGTCGATCATATGTATCTATCAATACTATATTATTGTTAACTACAATCCCTGCCAAAGCAATTACCCCTATGCCACTCATTACAATGCCAAAAGGTTGTCCTGTTACAAGCAAACCGATAAAAACGCCAATAGTGGACATGATTACTGACGTCAAAATCAATAATGCAGAATAATAGCTATTAAATTGGGTAACAAGAATAATAGCCATTATGAATAGGGCCACCGAAAAGGCTTTCCCTAGAAAGACTTCAGCTTGTCTTTTTTCCTCATCCTCACCTCTAAAAGTTACTTTAATTTGCGGGTCAATACCTGCGAGTTCAATGAGACTTTTCAGCTGTGTGACCATTTCTGACGCCAATACACCATCCATAACGTCTGCTTTGACAGTCATAACGCGTCGAGCATTAGTTCTTCTAATTGTTCCAGTTTTTGGCTTAGCAAGACGATTAACAAAGTTGCTGATAGGAACGTTTCCGTTACCCGTATTTATACGAATTAAATCGAGTTGATTAATAGTCCTAAAGTTTACTGGATAGCGAACGAAAATATCAATTTGCTCGTCCGCATCGTCAGGTCTAAAGCCTCCTAACTTAACACCTGTACTGGCCATTTGAATAGCTTGCCCAATACCATCGACATTTCCCCCAAACTTCATAGCTTGAGCACGATTAACCCTTAATTCCCAATCTATACCCGGCAAAGGCCGGGAGTCTTCAATGTTCATCAGGCCCTTCATAGAAGACATGACTTCTACAACCCTGTCAGTACTTGCGCTCAGACGTTCTGGGTAACGAGAAGAGAGCTCAACAACAATTGGTTTTCCAACAGGTGGTCCCTTTTCCTCTTTACGTCGATCTACGATGATTCCAACAAGATCTGACGTCCTAAGTTCTATTTCATCGAGAATTTGATCTGCCTTGCGACGATTTTGCCAAGGTACAAATTCCAAAGAAAGAATACCAATAATATCCTCCGACTCTTGGGTGTTTTTTTGCTTTCCAGTACGTAAATACACGGCATTAAATTCACCTTTTTCTTTATTAATTTGAAGTATTCTTTTCTCTACCTCGCTCATCAAACGGTCCATCTCAAAGACGGAGAGGTTACCACGAGCACGGACCTGTATCTTTGCAAAGTCTGGTTCTATTTTTGGAAAAAACTCTATCCCTTTACCAAAAGAAGCATATAGTACTTGCACAAAGATTAGCAGTGAGAAAGCCCCTAATAAAATCTTACCGGGATGATCCAAAGCTAACTTTAGTGTGTCCACATACCAATGTGATACCCTGGTCCCAATAGATAATTTTTCTTTGGTAAGAGAAGACACTTTTAATTTGCCAAATTTAGCCAAACTTGGCTTACCAATAAAAGCACCTAACGTGGGCACAAATATAAGCGCCATTAACAGCGAGGAAGATAAGGTTGCTAGTAAAGTCAAGGGCAGATATTTCATAAATTCACCAACTACACCAGGCCATAATAAAAGTGGAAGAAAAGCAGCCAGAGTTGTTGCCGTTGAAGTGATTATCGGCCAAGACATGCGTTTTGCCGCCAAACTGTATGCAGTGTGTCTTTTTTCACCCTCAACCATTTTTCTATCAGCAAATTCAGTTACCACTATGGCGCCATCAACCAACATGCCAACTGCCAAAATTAGAGCAAATAAAACGACCGTATTAATAGTAAGACCCAAGGCTGATATAACTAAAATAGCTGTCAGAAAAGACCCAGGAATAGCAATTCCAACCAAGCCTGCTGTACGCAAGCCAAGAGTCGAAATTACCACAATCATTACTAATAGAATTGCAGATATTACATTATTTTGCAGATCACTTAACATGACCTGAATTTCCTTTGACTTATCTTGATCATAGCCAACATGAACTGAACCTTGTAGTGTTTCTGGCCAGTTATTTTTTTCTAATTGAACAACCCTCCGAACGCTTTTAGTTGTATCAATAATATTTTCTCCAGAGCGCTTTATTACCTCCAAAACCAGCGCTGAACGACCATTGATACGTGCGAAACTTTGTGGATCTTTAAATGAGCGCCGGATTTCAGCAACATCCGAGAGCCTTACAACAGCATCACCATCAGTTTTAATAGGTAAGCGCATAATATCTTTTGTAGTTTCCAGCAAGCCTGGAACTTTTAGGGAAAAACGTCCATGGCCTGTATCTTGAGCTCCTGCAGCAACTAAAAGATTAGATGAAGCTACCAATTGAACAGCAAGTTCAGGAGATAATCCGTAACTTTCCATGCGAACAGGATCAATCAATACTTCAAGCATCTCCTCACGATCCCCAGCAATTTTCACCTCTAAAACCGTATCGATACTCTCCAAACCATCTTTCAGATCACGAGCTAATCGTAACAAAGCACGCTCAGGAATTTTTCCCGACAAGGTCACAAGAATAACTGGAAATAGACTCAAATTGACCTCATGCAAGGTTGGGTCTTCAGTATCACGGGGTAAGTCTGACTTAGCCAACTCAACTTTCTCAATGACATCATCCATGGCATTATCAGAGTCAAATCCTGCATCAAACTCAAGTGTGATACTTGCTCCACCCTCATAGCCTTTTGCTCTCATCTCTTTAACACCCTCGACACCTCTTAATTCCTGCTCAACTGGTCGGATCAGCAAACGTTC
Organism: Rhodospirillaceae bacterium; assembly: GCA_902598645.1. Taxonomy (GTDB): domain Bacteria; phylum Pseudomonadota; class Alphaproteobacteria; order Rhodospirillales; family JABHCV01; genus JACNJU01. The sequence goes on from CACKCT010000014.1 coordinate 25,344, forward strand.
AGCATCTTCTGGTGATATTCCTTCATGCTTTATTTGCACATAAATTATAGGAATATTTATGTCGGGAGCTGCCTCTTTGGGCACATTAAGATAGGCAATGGTACCTGACACAAGCAGCAACGCAAGTGTTGAAAATACTGTTCGTGAATGGGTTAGTGCATTGTCAATAAGACGTTTCATAACGCATTACTGCCGTTAACACTTATACTTCTAACTTTCTGATTCGATTGAACGAATTCCTGTCCAACAATAATCAATTCAACTTCATCAGGCAAACCTGTCAACCAGACCCCTTGCTGTGTATCATCAATAATTTGGACCTTATGAAACTGAACTTTGTCAGACTTTACTGTCTTTACTCCCAACTCACCCAGCTCATTGAGCGTTAAAGCAGCTGGGCTTAAAAAATGAGCTTTAATCAAGCCCAAATTGAGTCTTAATTCTGTTGTAACTCCCTCAGGAATTAATCTGCCCGGGTTAGGCAATGAAACTTCAATTCGAAATGTCCTCGACTGAGTTGAGCCAACTTTTGAAATATAACTGACGATCCCCTCCAAAACATCACCGCCAATTAGTGTAATTCTGGCTCTGTCCCCAATACTCAAATATCTTGAAAACTGTTCTGTCACTTGTCCAATGATTAAGATTGGGTCCAAATCAACAACAGTAGCACTCACATCTCCAATAGCCACATAATCACCTACTTCAATTTTCACATCATTTAAAACACCATCAAAGGGTGCACGTACAGTTGTACGATCGATATCAATTCTAATCGATCGCAAGTTTGCTTTAGCACTTTCAAGATTGGACACGGCCTCAGCCAATTGTACCTTCGAACGAAACTGTTTCTTGGAGAGCTTCTGTGCTGCTTCATATGCAATGGCATATCTGTTAACCAAAGCCTTTGCCTGTCTCAACCGAGCTTGCCTATCGCCTATCCCCATGAGGGCTATGACATCACCTTTTTTAATAAAACTTCCTTTTTGCTTAGGAACATGAGTAATACGGCCTGCTGTTTCCACCTTAACTTGAACTGAGCGCACACCCTCAGTACGTCCATAAAGCACAATTGACCGTTGATGGTCTCTGGCAACAGAGTTTTTAGTCCTAACCTTGGGAAAGGCTTCATCAGTGCTACTGGACTCACCAGCTGCAGGTGTAAGTTTCTCCTCAACTCCAAAAATGAGTCCTGAAGAAACCCAGATAGAGGCCGCAATAAACACCCCAACTGCAATTTTAAAGGAGTTGCTCATCACCCTAATTCCTGTTTTTTTGAAAGAGGTAAATCTTTATTTTCTTCCATATAGTTTAATAGTGCCCACAGTATGAATATACCCGACAAATCTAAAAAAAATTGAGATTGCACCTTAAATTATGCCCTGTAAACTTGATCAAAACTTAGAGGAACGTCTCAACGTAACCTTTAAATTAAGTGATTTGTTATTGAAACCCTGAAGACAAAAAAAGTCCTGCTTAACAACACAATGTCAATCCTTGGAAAATAAAGTAAAACAAACCATTACAAAACATATTCCCAATTTAAACTTACTTTTTGTACAAAAACTTTAACTTGCCCTAAAACAAAACACGTCGTAGTAAAATTTAAACAGCAATCAGATAATATCGCCATCTAATCTAAAATGCTCTTTTGAGTCTTCTACTTCAATTACCCATAAATCAGGATCTCGTTTTATTTGGCGTTTGATACAAATCTCAGCCTCATCATAACTTATAATTCCATCTCCACAGCAATACGTCCAACAAGGATTTCCATCAAAATCTCTCACCTGCGATAGGATGCAACACCCCATTTCACCTCGATCAAGTCTAAGAATAATCGCACCCGAATCTGGGTCTCCCTTCTGTCGTACCACAATTGGAATAAAATTGAGATCACACAACTTAACTTGTGCTTGCACCCAGAGACTTGATTTAATTTTTGAGGTTTTCCAAGACAAACAATCGGTTCCAAGCATTTTATATTTTCTCAGTTTTTTATTTAGCAGAAAAGCCCCTAAAGTGACATTATGAAAATCAATTAGAAGTTTTAATAGAAAGATATGAACTTTTGAAAATCAAATTATTGATTTAGACTACCTACTAGAAAGTCTTGTGTTGGAATCAAAGTGCTTGGGTCTGATAAAGCCAAATTACAATGTAAATATTTTGTTCAGGTTATTCCACGCAATCTATCACTCCGACGCCTCAATAACTCAATGGTCACAAGAAGAGCAATAGATAATAGAACC
>CACKCT010000015.1:0-26498 GCA_902598645.1 Rhodospirillaceae bacterium
AATTTATAAAGCCAGCCTTTGCAATTATTGTGGCTTGGTTGTTTGCTGAAAGTCGATATAACCCTCGATTTTCAGGCAATAAACTCGCAACTATCTTCTTCATATCTATTGTAATACTTTTGTTATTACAACCTGATGTGGGCATGACTTCAGTGGTAGCTGCCATCTGGGGTATAGAGTTTTTTCTTGCTGGGTTGCCACTTTTTTTAGTGGTGTTAGTAGCTGTTTTATTCATTGGTGGGTTTATTGTTGCGTATTTTACTTTTGGTCATGTTCAAACTCGAATTGATAGTTTTCTTGATCCCGCCTCAGAAGCGGGGGGGCAGGTTGCCCGAGCAATGGAGGCATTTAGTCATGGTGGACTTTTTGGACGCGGGCCTGGTGAGGGCCGTGTTAAAGAAGTCTTGCCTGATGCTCATACAGATTTCATTTTTGCAGTCGCTGGTGAGGAGTTCGGCTTGATTGCCTGCTTGGTGGTGGTTGGTTTGTTTGCTTCAATTGTGTTTAGAGGTTTTTCTAGAGCCCTACGCGAAAATGATTTATTTATTTTGTTAGCCTCGGCGGGATTAATTGTCCAGTTTGGTCTGCAGGTCATTATTAATCTAGCCTCCACATTAAACATGATCCCACCTAAGGGTATGACTTTGCCATTCGTTTCATATGGTGGGTCATCAATTTTGGCTTTAGCAATTGGCATGGGAATGCTGTTGGCGCTGACTCGTGAACGCTCCAGTGGTCTTGGCCTAAAGCGTATTCGCTCGTCCAAGATTTCAGGCGCAGGCTTGCTTGAAAAACTTGCGCCAAGAGGGGTCAGGTGATGTAGATGTCAGAAAATTTGATCGTTCTCGCTGCTGGTGGCACGGGTGGACACGTCTTCCCTGCTGAAGCATTGGCTTCTGAGCTTACAAAACGTGGATTCAGGCTTAGTCTGATTACTGATTGTCGTGGTAGTGCATTGGGTAATTTAGAAACTCATAGAATCAGAGCTGGAGGCATTGCTGGTAAGAACCTTACTGCACTTCTTCGTAATGGGCCAGAACTTGCTATGGGCACTTTACAATCCTGGTCCCTTCTAAAAAAATTACAGCCACGGGCAGTAATTGGTTTTGGGGGATACGCTTCCGTTCCTACAATGTTGGCCGCAACATTTAGTAATTATAATTCTATTATACACGAGCAAAATGCAATACTGGGCCGTGCTAACAGACTTCTCGCAAGTCGTGTTAAGCGGATCGCTACCTCATTCAAAGAAACGCGTTTAATACCAAATTCTGCTATTGATAAGGTTGTATATACAGGCATGCCAGTTAGGCCTGCCGTTGCTGCTGTAAGAAATATCCCCTATCCTGAATTGAGCGATAATAGTGGCGTCCGCCTTCTAGTTCTTGGTGGTTCGCAGGGAGCTCACATTTTTAGTGCAGTAGTTCCAGAAGCCATAAGCCGTCTTAGCGCAGATCTTAGATCTCGGATTTTTATCAGCCAACAATGCCGTTCGGAAGATTTGGGTAGTACACAAGATCTCTTCAAACGACTGGATGTAAATGTAGAACTAAAAAGTTTTTTTAAAGATATTCCAGAGCAATTTGCACACAGCCATTTACTACTTAGTCGAGCTGGTGCATCAACGGTTTCTGAGACCATGATTGTTGGCAGGCCAGCAATATTAGTTCCTTATCCTCATGCAGTTGATGATCATCAGACATATAATGCTCATGCGCTAGATGAAGTGGGAGGGGGCTGGTTGATGTTGCAGGAAGGTTTTTCGCCCGACAATCTAGCTGAGCGGCTTAGCTCTCTACTTACTGTGCCAAAAATTCTTAAAAGAGCTGCGGAGTGCGCAAAAAGTTCAAGTCAGCCTGACTCAGCAGTAAAGCTTGCTGACGCAGTTTGTGATCTTATTTGCACAGACAAAAAAGATAGGAGGGTTGCATGAGAGCACTATCTCTCTCAATAGGCACAATTCATTTTGTTGGAATTGGTGGCATTGGCATGAGTGGTATTGCTGAAGTTTTACATAACCTTGGTTATGCAGTTCAGGGCAGTGATATGTCCGATAACGCTAATGTTAAACGGCTTCAAGAAAAAGGCATTACTGTAGCAATCGGCCACCGTGAGAGTAATCTTGGCAAAGCACAAGTTGTTGTCATCTCATCTGCGGTAAAAGACGATAACCCAGAGGTTGTGCTGGCTCGTAGCAAACTTCTTCCCGTTGTGCGCAGGGCAGAAATGCTAGGAGAGTTGATGCGTTTAAAGTGGTCAATTGCAGTTGGTGGTACCCACGGAAAAACTACAACAACATCTTTAATTGCATCAGTTCTGGAAGCAGCGGAGATGGATCCGACAGTAATTAACGGGGGTATCATAAATGCCTTTGGAACCAATGCAAAGTTGGGTGATGGTGACTGGATGGTGGCTGAAGCAGATGAGTCCGATGGCTCCTTTTTGAAACTTCCAGCTACTATTGCCGTGGTTACCAATATCGATCCAGAGCATCTTGATCATTATGGCGATTTTGACGCATTGCGCTCAGCTTTTGATGCTTTTGTTCAAAACATACCGTTTTATGGTTTTGCTGCTCTTTGTTTGGATCATGTAGAAGTCCAAGCGATGATTCCTCGTGTATCTGACCGAAAGGTTGTGACCTTTGGTTTTAGTCCTCAGGCTGATGTGCGTGCAGTCAATGTTAAGCGTATTAAAAGCGGCGTCTGCATGGATGTTGTTATTAATGATCGTAAGGCATTATCTATGCGAACGCTGGAGGCTATTGAATTGCCTATGTATGGAGACCATAATATTCAAAATGCCTTGGCTGCTATTGCTATCGCCAGCGAGATGGGTATTGAAGACAGTATTTTACGTGGTGGGCTGGTAAATTTTGAGGGTGTCAAAAGGCGATTTACAAAAACAGGTGAAATTGACGGCGTCACAGTAATTGATGATTATGGGCATCACCCAGTTGAAATTATGGCAGTTCTTGCTGCCGCCCGTGAAGCTAGTGAGGGTCAAGTTATCGCTGTAATGCAGCCACACAGGTATACTCGATTACGTGATCTATTCGAGGACTTCTGTACTTGTTTCAATGATGCTGATGCAGTCTTGGTAACTGATGTTTATGCAGCAGGTGAGGCTCCAATAAAGGGGTTTGATCGTGATGCTCTCGTTAGAGGTCTTCGCGAACGCGGTCATCGTACTGTTATGCCGTTGCTGGATTTTGATCTTCTGCCTAGCATAGTCAATGATTTAAGTGGTCCAGGTGACATGGTTGTGTTTCTTGGTGCAGGTAATATTACTCAGCTTGCCAATGCGCTTCCTGAAAAGCTTCGTATGTTACGCTACGGAACTGAAGGGAGTATGAAATGATGGTAGATGATCATATTGCCAAAGATCTAATAAATCGTCTTCCTCAGGTACGCGGAAGCTATAGTGCAAATGCGCCCCTAGACAAAATTACTTGGTTCAAGGTTGGTGGTCCGGCTGAGGTGATGTTCCGTCCTGCAGATGTGAAAGATTTAAGGTTTTTCTTATCCACCCGTCCGTTGGATGTACCAGTAACGGTTATAGGGGTTGGATCTAATCTTTTAGTTCGTGACGGTGGCGTACCCGGGGTTGTCATTCGCTTGGGTCGAGAATTTGCCTTCATAGAGAAAGAAAATAATCTGCTAAAAGTAGGAGCTGGTGCACTAGATTATAATGTTGCACAGGTAGCAGAACAATCTGGTTTAGGGGGGTTGGAGTTTTTGAGCGGAATTCCTGGCACAATTGGTGGTGGATTACGTATGAATGGTGGTGCTTATGGTTCAGAATTTAAGGATGTCCTTGTCAGAGCTAAAGCTATTGATAGCTATGGAGAGATACATCAACTCACCTCTGGAGATATGGGTTTTGGCTATCGAAGATCGGGTATACTAGAGGATTGGTTATTCGTTGAGGCAGTTCTTGAGGGTGTTCCTGAAGATAGAATAACAATTGCCCAACGTATGAAGACAATAAAAGCAAATCGTGAAAAGTCTCAACCTGTGCGGATGTCTACTGGCGGCTCGACATTTACAAATCCATTGAATGCAAAAGCGTGGGAACTAATTGACGCAGCTGGCTGTCGTGGACTAGTGCATGGTGGTGCAATGGTCTCAGAGAAACATTGTAATTTCTTAATTAACAAAGGGGACGCACTCGCTTCAGATCTAGAGGGTCTTGGAGAAGAGGTTCGAAGACGTGTCTATGAAAAAAGCGGCATCACTCTTGAGTGGGAAATTCAACGTATAGGGGTTCCACTCCATAGTTTGTTGGAGGAGAGCAAACGGTGAAAAAGAAAGTTGCAGTTCTGATGGGTGGCTGGTCGACTGAACGAGAAGTTTCTTTAATTAGCGGTATGGCGGTATTTAACAGTTTGGCTAAAGCTGGTTATCAGGCTACAAAAATTGATGTGCAAGGTGATATAACCTCGTTGCTTTCAAAACTTTCGCCAAAACCAGATGTTGTTTTTAATGCTCTTCATGGGTCTTTTGGCGAGGATGGGTGTATTCAGGGGTTACTTGATATGCTTAATATTCCTTACACATATTCCGGCTTGTTGGCTTCAGCAATTGCTATGGACAAGCCGATGTCTAAGAGACTGTTTGAGAAAGCAGGACTTTTTGTTGCTGAACATATAATTATTAGTCGCGAAGATTTATTCGTTGGAAATTTTATGGATCCACCATATGTCATCAAACCTATTAACGAGGGGTCAAGTGTTGGAGTTCAAATTGTTAAAGAAAAAAGAGATGAGATAAAAGAAGAAGAGGGTGTATGGGCTTACGGTGAGAAGGTCATGGTTGAGGCTTTCATAGAGGGTCGAGAGCTGACAGTTTCTGTAATGGGTGATCTGGCGCTTGCAGTAACTGAAATAACGACAGAGCATGGATTTTATAATTATTCTGCTAAATATGAAGAAGCTGGATCACTACACATATTGCCTGCAAAAATAGATAAGTCAGTTTATGACCAAGCTATGCAAATGGCGGTCACGGCTCACGAGACTCTTGGGTGTCGTGGTGTCACCAGAACTGACTTTAGGTACGATGGAAAGACCCTTTATATCCTTGAATTAAACACTCAGCCCGGAATGACGCCAACGTCTTTGGTTCCAGAGCAGGCTGCCCACGTAGGCCTCTCTTTTGAGGAGCTGGTTTCTTGGATGGTAGAAAATGCGGAGTACGGTCCATGATTTTATCTAGTTTTTTTAGAAAAAAGACAAATTTTTCACCGAAGCGCAGTGAACCTCTAAAACGGGTTATTCCATTTTGGCGCAGATTTAGTGGTATGGTTGCATTAGTCACACTCGGTGTGCTTGGAATTACAGGTGCTGGGGTGTGGAGTTGGAATAATGGGTTGATTACGCGCGCCATTGAACAAACAAAATGGGATCTAATTGCGTTTTCTGGAACGATGGGTTTCACAACGGAAGATGTTTTGGTAGTTGGTCGTTCGCAAACGGCGAAAGTGGACCTTTTGAAAGCAGTTCGTATAGTGAGCGGGGCACCTATTCTTGCTTACGACCTTGATGGAGCGCGCCAACGTGTTGAGTCACTTCCTTGGATCTCAAGTGCGATAGTTGAGAGGATGTTACCTAGTACTATTGTACTGAGTGTTGTAGAACGTCGTCCAGTAGCAATATGGCAGAGAAAAGGCAATTTTGAGCTCATTGACAGTACTGGGAAAATAATTTCGGGCCAAAGTATTGAAAAATACTCTGACCTCTTAGTTGTGGTTGGTAAAGATGCACCAGAAAACACCTCCAACTTACTCGGAATACTTGAGACGCAGCCGCAGCTTATGGATTTGGCCACGTCTGCAGTTAGGGTTGGTGGCAGGCGCTGGAATATACAGCTGAAGGGCAAAATTGATATTAGGTTACCAGCTGAAAGAGAAAGGGCTGCCTGGTCTCGACTTGCTGAATATGAAACTAAATATGGAATTCTGGATCGTAATGTAAGAATTCTTGATCTCAGACTGCCTGATCGTGTAATTGTTCAAAAACATACCAACGGATCAAGAAATAAAATCAAACCCGGAAGGGAAACTTGATCCATGTTGAATTCTCATACAAAAAAAACAGTTTACAATGAAATCTCTAATAAAGTGCGCTCTGGACCTGTTGCTGCACTTGATCTTGGAACAACTAAAGCTTGTTGCTTGATTGCTAAACCCAAACCTGAAGGAGGGTTTGAAGTCAATGGTATAGGCCATCAGATTTCACGTGGTATTCGCTCCGGTACGATCATTGATATGGAACGTACTGAGTCAACTATTAGATCCACAATAGAAGCAGCTGAGCAAATGGCGGGTGAGAACATTCGTAATGTTATTGTTAATTTGTCCTGTGGTGAGCCTATATCCCGTTTGATCGCCTATGAGATTTCCATTGCCGGACATGAAATTGGAGATGTTGATTTACGTCGTTTGCTAGATCCTTCAGGTTTAGTAGATAGCAAAAACTTCGAACGTGAACTTGTTCATCTCATCCCAGTTGGCTACAGCGTTGATGGGGACAAGGGAGTGCGTGATCCACGTGGCCTACACGGTCAATCTTTAGGCGTAAATATGCATATCATAACTGCGGCGAGTGGACCATTGCGTAACCTAGAGCAGGGTATTTCTCGTTGTCACTTAAATATTTGTGGCAAGGTAATTACACCCTTTGCATCTGCACTTGCTTGTGTTTCTGAGGATGAGGCCAACTTGGGAGTAACGTGTATCGATATGGGTGGTGGCACTACGACCATGTCGGTTTTCTTTGATGGCGAACTTGTTTTTGTTGACTCTATTCCTATTGGGGGAGCCCATGTTACAAATGATGTAGCTCGTGGGCTTTCAACACCATTCGTTCACGCAGAGCGCATGAAAACTCTTTATGGTAGTGCTATACCAACACCATCTGATAATAATGAAATCATTAAAGTGCCTTTGATTGGTGAGGAAGAGACTGGAGAGACCAATCAAGTTCCCCGTTCGGTTTTGATCGGCATTATTCGCCCCCGTGTAGAAGAAACACTTGAGATAGTTCGCGATAGATTGATTGATGCTGGTTTCGATAAAGTTGCTGGTCGTCGCATCGTCATTACTGGAGGCGCCTCTCAGCTTTCAGGGGTTAAAGAGTTGGCTGGAAAAATTCTTGATAAACAAGTGCGTTGTGGAAAGCCAGATAAGGTAGAAGGACTTGCTGAGTCTGTGGCTGGTCCAGCTTTTTCTACATCTGTTGGACTATTACACTTTGTTTTTAATAATTCAGCGAGAGAAGCCAACAATGCTTATAAACCTGCTGATGAACCAAATAGCCATTTTGCACGCTTTGGACAGTGGTTAAGGGAGAGTTTTTAATGATTTTTCAATAATTTAAGGAAAGTATATAACAGGAAAGAATAACAATTTACGGCAAATGAGAGATATCTCAGCAATTCTCTACTCATTGCCACTTGGAATTGGAGGCTGAAATGAGCATTAATTTGACAATCCCCAACAGCAACACACCCCAACTTAAACCCCGCATTACTGTAATCGGCGTTGGAGGTGCCGGTGGGAATGCAGTTAATAATATGATTGATAAGCAATTAGAGGGTGTAGAATTTGTTGTTGCGAATACAGATGCACAGGCATTATCTCTATCCAAGACAGACAGTCGGGTTCAATTGGGAGCAAATGTTACTGAGGGACTTGGAGCAGGTTCCAAACCTGAGGTTGGTCGCGCAGCAGCGGAAGAGTCTTTAAGCGAGATCGAGGAACAAATTAGGGATTCTCACATGGTTTTTATTGCGGCTGGTATGGGCGGGGGGACCGGAACTGGCGCTGCACCAGTCGTCGCCAGGGCAGCTAAGGAAAGAGGAATTCTTACTGTTGGTGTAGTTACAAAACCATTTCAATTTGAGGGAATGCACCGCGATACCATTGCTGATGCGGGCATCAAGGATTTGGAACAATTCGTGGATACCCTTATTGTCATACCAAATCAAAATCTATTCAGAGTTGCAAATGAACAAACAACTTTCGCCGATGCTTTTAATATGGCCGACGAAGTTCTTTACTCTGGTGTTCGGGGTGTTACTGACCTAATGGTCATGCCGGGTCTCATTAATCTTGATTTTGCCGATATTCGTTCAGTAATTAGTGGTATGGGAAAAGCTATGATGGGAACGGGTGAGGCTGAGGGAGAGCGCCGTGCTTTGGATGCAGCTGAGGCAGCTATCTCAAATCCTTTGCTTGATGATTGTACTATGACGGGTGCCAAGGGTGTTTTAATTAATATCACGGGCGGTCAAGATATGACATTGTTTGAAGCTGATGAGGCTGCAAACAGAATTAGATCGGAGGTGGATGTTGATGCTTACATAATATTTGGATCAACTTTTGATGATAGTCTCGCTGGAAAAATCCGGGTTTCAGTTGTTGCTACTGGTATGGATCGTGAGGCTATAACAACTCCTGCTCCTACATTTTTGTCTATATCCTCTGCAGAAGTAAAAAGTCATGAAATAAGGGATTGCCCTGTGGCTGAAATTCCTGTTTCAAATACCCATAATATCTCTGAAGTCAATGAGGATGCCGAGATGGAAGACTTAGAAAGTATATCCAATACATCTGATATTAATGAAGGATCCTCTGAAGAAGTTGATCTTGAAATTCCAACTACTGAATCAGTCCGTGAGGCTATGAAAGTTGCTGCTTTGGAAGAAACTGACATCGAAGATGCCACAGTTGAGAGAGTTTCCCTTGCATCTGACACACAAGCTAATTCTGCTCATGAAGAAGAAAAATCAAATAAAAAAGAGACGATTTTGCAAGGGGAACCGATGCCTGCAACTCCAGGGAAAAATACTGAGGATGCTTTTATTCCTGAAGCCCCAATTTGTGCGACTGGCGAGCAGGGCCCAAAGTTAGCAGATCCGTTTGCAGCAGCAGCAATGACTAATGGTAGTAAAAGTACAGAAATAAAACCCAAAGCTACAGAACACAGTCTAAAAAAACAAAGTTTGTTTGAACGTGTCACGGGCTTGACAGGTAGCACTAGTGATGTGGCAGAATCTGCAGTCTTTGAGCCAAAAATTGCAATTCCTCCCGTAGATTCTAAGTCGACAACAATCGCAACCTCTGTCGAGATAGAGGAAGAAAACCAATTAGTCAGTATGGATAGAGTTGAACGCTCAGCTTCGTCTCAGGGTGAAGCAGACTTGCTTGATATCCCCGCTTTTCTGCGTCGTCAGGCTAACTAGAAGGAAATGACAACAAAATAAAGAATCGTAAGTTTTTAACGTCTATTTTATCTTGTCCTATCTTTTGGTTATCAGTAGCAATTTGATATATAAACTAAGCTTTTCGTGTTTTTTTATGTTCGGGCTAAAATAGTTTGGATACCTGCTTAAGTCATTGAAATAAATTTATAAAATTGATGTAACACATCGTAACAAAGTGTTATTTGAAAGCTGCTTAAAGCATTGATAAAATTAATTAGTAATTGAATAAATTTATCCAAACAAATCTATCAGGATTTGACTAAATAATAGCTAAGTGATGAAAATATGATCAAGCAAAAGACTTTTAAGAATTCAATTGGCTGTATGGGCGTAGCTCTTCATTCTGGTCATAGGGTTTCTATGACACTAAAGCCTGGTGAGCCTGATAGTGGAATCATTTTTAAGCGTACAGACATAGCGGGTAAAGGTGCTATCATCAAAGCAAGTTGGGATAATGTAGTTGAAACTACACTATGTACAACACTAGCGAATGAGGAGGGCATTACAATTGCTACGGTGGAACACTTAATGGCAGCGTTATCTTCTTCTGAAATAGACAACGCTTTGATTGAAGTCAATGGTCCTGAAGTCCCCGTCATGGATGGTAGCGCTGCCCCTTTTATCTTTCTTGTAGAATGTGCTGGAACAGTTGAACAGGAAAGACCTCGCAAATTTATTCGTGTCCTCAAAGCTATATCAATAGGCGATGACAAAAAATCCGTAAGTATTGTCCCCTCTGACAGTTTTACAGTCGAATTTGATATTGATTTTGAGAGCGCTGCTGTTTCGCACCAGTCGTACTCAATTTGTTTAGACGGTGAGAACTTCAAAAACGAGGTTTCACGTGCACGTACTTTTGGTTTCCTCCATGAGGTTGAAGCCTTACGAGCAGCTGGTCTTGCTAAAGGCGGATCTTTGGAAAATGCCGTTGTTGTTAGTGGTGATAAAATTATCAATGAAGACGGCTTGCGTTATGATAATGAATTTGTCCGACATAAAGTTCTTGACGCAGTCGGTGATCTTTACCTAGCAGGAGGCCCAATATTTGGCCATTTTCATGGTGTTTGTTCTGGCCATGAGGGTACAAATAAATTGCTCAGGGCTCTTTTTGAAGATAAAAATGCTTGGTGTTATGAAGATATGTCAATGAGCAAGGTTCCTGCCAAAGAATCATCACGCTTGTGGTCTGTCGATGTAGCGGGTTCTGAAGTTTCAGCCACGGCTTGATTATTGGCTAAATGCATTTAACTTTTGAAAGTTCAATAAGACGGGAACTTCCCGTCTTTTTTTTATTTATTTAAAATTTTTTGCTTGATTGGTGCCCTTGGTATTTCACAATTACACTAAGTGCATGATATAATCGTACCTTCTATTTTCGTATAGGATTAATATTGAAATGATAAGATGGATATTTTGAATAAATTAGGTAGAAAGTGTGATAGTTGCTTAGTTCTCACGCTTCTAATAATTTTACTTTTTTTTGCGGCCTGCACGCAAGAAGCCCCAGTAGAGGAATATGTAGAACGTCCAGTTGAAGAAATCTACAATGAGGCCCTAAATGTATTTGAAGAGGGGGATTATGATGAAGCAGCTTACCTGTTTGACGAGGTTGAGCGACAACATCCATACTCTAAGTGGGCAACCAAGGCGCAATTAATGTCTGCGTACAGTTTCTATCAAGATGACGCATATGATAACGCCGTGATTGCGCTTGATAGATTTATACAATTGCACCCATCGAATGCTGACACACCTTATGCCTACTACCTGAAAGCTTTATGCTATTATGAGCAAATTTCAAATGTTACCCGTGACCAAAACATGACAGAGGTTGCTACAAAAATCCTGAAAGAGCTTATTAAACGTTTTCCGAAATCCAAATATGCTAAAGATGCAAAATTAAAGCTGGATTTAACCCGTGACCATCTTGCAGGTAAGGAAATGCAGATCGGTCGCTATTATCTCAAACAAAGGCACTACCTAGCAGCTATAAACCGCTTTAAAACTGTTGTTGCAGATTTTCAAAGCACAACCCATGTACCTGAAGCTTTGCATCGGTTGGCGGAAGCCTATGTTGCACTGGGAATACAGTTGGAAGCGCAAAAAGTAGCTGCAGTATTGGGTCACAACTTTCCTGGTAGTAATTGGTATGCGGACTCTTATGCTTTGGTTGAAGGTAAGCTTACCAAACCTCAGGAAGATGACCCTTGGTATAAGTTGTGGTAATTAGAATTTAATGCTGCAATCCCTTTCCATCCGTGATGTAGTCTTGATCAAACATCTTGATTTGTCTTTTGACGAGGGTTTAGTCGTTCTTACTGGCGAAACAGGTGCCGGAAAGTCTATTCTTCTGGACGCTCTTGGGTTAGCTCTTGGAGTGCGGGCTGAGGTACGTCTTGTACGTCATGGAGCTAAACAAGCTGTCGTAAGTGCAACCTTTAACATTCGTCTTGAAAACAGTATAGACAAAATTCTTGATAAACATGGTCTGGAAGTTGGTAATAATGAGTTAATTTTACGCAGAGTTTTAACCTCTAATGGCAAATCCCGATCTTTTATCAATGATCATCCAGTTAGTGTCTCTTTACTAAAAAAAATAGGAGAGACTTTGGTAGAGGTGCATGGTCAATTTGAAAGTCACCGTCTAATCAATACTTCAAATCATTGTGGATTGCTGGATTCGTATGGTGGCTTGAAACAGGAGCAGGCGAAAGTATCCCACCTCTATCACTCTTGGCATAAGGCAATGCTGGCACGTGATGAAGCAGAAGCAGAAATGATTCAGACACGTCGAGACAAGGATTTTTTGGTTCATGCATTTAACGAACTTAAAAACCTTGCACCAAAGAAGGGGGAGGATGCAGAACTTGCGTCCCAACGTACAATGCTTATGAATGGTGAGCACTTGATTGAAGCCATGAATAAAGCTCTGGTAGAGTTAACTAGAGCTGAAGGAATGGAAGAGCGGTTGCGCAACATAAGTTACCAGTTGGAACTTGTAGCCAGTAAGGCCAATGGTCGTCTGGATGAGGTTGTTGCAGCACTTGATAGAGCTGCTATTGAAGTTGCTGAGGGGCAAGGAGCTCTGGAAAAAGCCTGCTCAGGAATTGATCTTGACCCAAAAAAGCTAGAGGCTATCGAGGAACGTTTATTTGCCCTACGTGCACAGGCTCGCAAGCATAACGTAGATGTAAATGAACTAGAAAGCCTCCTAATTCAAATGGAAGCTAAGCTTTCTGATGTTGAGGATGGTGAGGGTAGATTAAAAAAATTAGAAATTGCAGCTAATGAGGCAAAAAATTCTTTCTTCACTCAAGCCAAAGCGCTCTCCGCCGCTCGTTCTAAGAAGGCAACTGAACTCGATATAGGAGTTAGTGCTCAGCTTGCACCTCTGAAAATGAAAAACGCTACCTTTAGCACTCAAGTTTTGAAGTTAGAAGAATCTGCTTGGGGTCCTAATGGATTTGATCAGGTCATTTTCCAGGTTTCTACAAACCTCGGTGCTGAAGCAGGCCCATTAAGCAAGATAGCTTCTGGGGGGGAAATTTCTAGGTTTATGCTAGCTTTGAAAACTGTGTTGGCAGAATCCGATGCTATACCCACCATTATATTTGATGAGGTCGATTCTGGTATTGGTGGAGCAGTAGCTGCTGCAGTAGGTGAGCGATTATTAGACATAGCTAAAAGTGCTCAAGTTCTGGTTGTTACTCATTCTCCTCAAGTTGCTTCGTGTGGCACGCATCATTGGCGGGTATCAAAATCAGATGTTGAAAATCAAGTTATAACAAAAATAGAAATCCTGGATGAGGATGAAAGAAAAGAAGAAATAGCACGTATGTTAGCTGGAATAGAGGTAACGAAAGAAGCACGAGCAGCAGCCAAGAGTCTTTTGCAGGATACAAGCCAGTGACTAGTAACTTGCGTGATGTTCCGGTTAATAAGCTAACTGTTCCAGAGGTGCTTACTGAATTGGCTAATTTGGCAAAAGAGATTGCCATTCACAATATTGCTTACTTTCAAGAGGACGACCCTAAAATCAACGATGGTGCATATGATGCCTTAAAACAACGTAATAGTGCCATAGAGGCAAAATTTCCAGATCATATCCGTGCTGATAGTCCTTCAAATCAGATTGGTGCGCCTCTTCTAGGGGGGTTTCCTAAGGTTATACATTCTCAGCCGATGCTCTCCCTTAGCAATGTATTCAAAGAAGTTGAATTACAGGAATTTATAGATGGGGTTAGGCGGTTTTTGAAAGAGCTTGCAGACAATCCTTCTCTCCCCCTTGAGGTGGTCTCCGAACCAAAAATTGATGGCCTGTCTATTTCACTTCGCTACGAGCGAGGCACTTTTGTTCGAGGTGCAACTAGGGGCGATGGTGCTACGGGGGAAGATGTTACAACCAATGTGCGAACCTTAAAGAACCTTCCCCAAACATTACCCGGTAATGTTCCAGAGGTGCTTGAGGTTCGTGGAGAAATTTATATGTCTAAAACAGACTTTGAGAACCTAAACGCTGAGCAAAAGGCTAGTGGGGGTAAAGTTTTCGCTAATCCACGAAATGCTGCTGCTGGAAGTCTTCGTCAACTGAATAGTAATATTACTGCTTCTAGGCCCCTATCTTTTTTTGCCTACTCTTTAGGAGAAGTATCTACCCCCGTATCGGGAACACATTGGGGTATTTTACAAAAGCTAAAAAAATGGGGCTTTCCAGTAAATACAGAAACTAAACTTTGTACCAGCGTAGCCTCTGCAATTTTATATTTTAATAGCCTTTATGAGAGCCGTGCGGACTTGGGCTATGACATTGATGGAATTGTGTACAAGGTCAACCGAATTGACTATCAGGAGCGTCTGGGGGTTTTGTCACGTACTCCACGCTGGGCAGTTGCTCATAAGTTTCCTGCAGAAAAAGCGATAACCACTATAAATGCCATTGATATTCAAGTTGGACGTACAGGGGTATTAACTCCAGTTGCAAGGTTGAAACCAGTTACTGTAGGTGGCGTTGTAGTTTCAAATGCAACTCTGCATAATGAGGATGAAATTTCTAGAAAGGATGTTCGTATTGGAGATACTGTGATAATTCAGCGCGCTGGTGATGTTATCCCACAGGTTGTGAAAGTAGTTGTGGAAAAAAGACTTAAGACAAGTCAGGTGTATGAATTTCCTAATGAATGTCCTGAATGTGGAAGTCAAGCTGTGAAAGTAAATGACGAAGCTCGTCGATGCTGTACTGGTGGCCTAATTTGCCCGGCCCAGGCAATTGAACGCCTCAAGCATTTTGTATCCCGTGATGCTTTTGACATTGGGGGAATGGGTAGCAAACATACAGAGAGCTTTATTAGTGATGGGTTAATTCGAAGCCCTGCAGATATCTTTCGTTTAGCAGATCATGTGAACCATATTAAAAATAAAGAAGGATGGGGTGGTAAATCTGTTGAGAATCTTATTGCCTCCATTGATGACAAGCGCGTGATCTCACTTGAACGCTTTATATATGCACTTGGTATTAGCCAGGTAGGGAAAGCAACTGCTCAACTTTTAGCCAAGCACTATGGGACATTGAGTACTTGGCGTAAGGCAATGGTGGCGGCTGAAGAATTGGGATCAGATGCCTTTAGTGACTTGACGAATATTGACGGTATCGGCCCATCAGTAGCTGGAGACTTGGTTAAGTTTTTCCAGGAAGAGCATAATTACCAGGCTGTTGCTGATTTAGAAGAGCAATTGACTATTGAGGACTTTGTAACCCCTGATGTCTCGTTATCCCCCTTGGCTGGAAAGACTATGGTATTTACTGGATCTATGGAAAAAATGAGCCGAGGTGAGGCTAAGTCTAAAGCAGAAAGTTTGGGCGCTAAAGTTGCTGGATCTGTCTCGAAAAAAACAGATTTTGTGGTTATTGGAGCAGAAGCGGGGTCAAAAGCTCGTAAGGCTGAGGAGTTGGGAGTTAAGATCTTGAGTGAGTTGGAATGGCTGGAAATGGTTGGGATTCAGAAAAATTAAGAATTTTTTTGGAACTTATTTATTTTATCAAATTTAGTTCAATAGTTTGGGTAAATCCTTTATGGCAATGTCAATGAGTGCATCTCCTTTCTTTCCAGAGGCCTTGTCAGCTAAAATACGGCGGCTCCCCTCTAAGGCAACTTCAATAGCAGCCAAACGGATTTCATCGCGGGCTGTCGTTTCCGCCTGTGCAATACGGTCTTGTGCTTGACGTTCGCGTCTTTTAACTAGTGCATTCAAGTCTGCAGTAGCCTTTTCGACAAGATATTGGGCATCTTTTTTTGCACGTGCAGTAAGTTCCTCTGCTTCATTTGCGGCATCACGTTGTTTACGTTCATAAGAAGCTAAAAGATCTTGGGCCTCTTCACGAAGACGAATAGACTCTTCAATGTTTTTTCGTATTTCCTCACTTCTCTCGTCAAGGGCAACAGATATTTTTTGGTAAACGGTCTTACCTGCAAGTGCAATTGTAATGATAAATGCAATTAAAACAAAAAATTGAGGATCCTCGTAGAAAGGCTCATGAGCAATATTTGTGATTGTTTCAGATGAATAGGCATTTTTAATCATTGGCGATCCTCCAAGACTTCAGAAATTACCTTACTTACATCTTTTTTGTTGAGAGTTTCACCAAGTATTTTTTCAGTTGTGTTCAAAGCAACGTCAGTCGCAACTTTATCTATGGCTGCCATTGCGACTTCCTTTGCGGCTTGTATGCGATCTTCAGCAACATTAATTTCTTTTTCGAGCTTCTCCGACAATTCTTCTTGTTTTTCAGCAATATCCATAGCAATGCGTTTGTGTGTTTCTAGAATAATTGCGTATGCATTTGTACGCGCTTCCTCTTGCGCCTTTGTGTATGATTTGGCTGCAATCGCTGCGTCTTCTCTGTATGATTCTGCTTTTTTTAAGTTGTCTTCGATTTTGTGCTGACGTTCTTCAAGCACCTGAGAAATACGTGGTAAAGAAACTCTAGACATCAGCGTAAGTAGGGCTGCAAATGTGATCACAAGCCAGATTAATTGTGGAGGATAGGTGGCGATATCTAATTGTGGTAAGCCAGCGGCTTGTGCCTGACTTACAGAAAATCCTACACAGAGTCCCAAAATTGAAATCAAAAGAAATGTTGTTTTCAATACTATCACGAATTGCTCCTGAAGTTCGCCGCTTGCATACTTTAGCTAGAAATAATAATGATCTGTTGGTTCAACTTTACGTGAATAAAATTAGAAATGAGATCAATAGTGCATATAAGGCAACGGCTTCAACCAGCGCAAAACCGAGCATGGCTAGGCCAAAAACCTGGCCACGAGAGGCAGGGTTTCTTGCAATGGAGCTAATAAGTGATGAGAATATGCTACCTATACCAGCACCAACTCCACCAAGGCCTATAACCGCAAGTCCGGAGCCAATCATTTTTGCTGCATCAATTTCCATAGTCTTAAATCCTTAGTTTCTAATTTTTACAAAGTTTCTTGGGTTAAAAATCAAATTTCTCAATAAGTTATTAGTGCAAATTAATAGCATCATTTAAGTACAAGCACGTCAAAACTGTAAAAACATATGCTTGAAGGAATGCCACCAGAAATTCAAAGGCCGTAAGGGCAACGTCAACTGATAGTGGGGCCCATCCACCAAAAATGCCCAAAGGTATTACAAAACCTGCAAAGACTTTCATCATGGTATGGCCAGCCATCATGTTAGCGAACAAACGAATTGATAAGCTGATTGGCCGTGAGAGATATGAGAGAACCTCTATCGGTACTAACACAGGAGCCATTAACATCGGGATCCCAGAGGGCAAGAAAAAGCTAAAAAAATGTAAGCCGTGGCGCGCAATTGCGATTACGGTTACTCCCAGAAACACCACGAGGGCCATTGCAAAAGTTACAACAATGTGGCTTGTGAAGGTAAATGCGTAAGGGATTAAGCCAATTAGATTTGCGAACAAAATGAACATAAATAGTGAAAATACAAATGGGAAATATTTGCGTCCCTCAGAACCTACATTGTCACGGATCATTCCTGCAATAAATTCATAACTGATTTCGGCCAAAGATTGCCAACGACCTGGAACTAATAACCGTTTGCGCATACTAAGAGATAGAAAAAGTGATATGGCGGCGACCGTTAACACCATGAACAGGCCCGAATTGGTTAGTGATGCATCAATTTGACCTAGTTGAATTGGAACAAGGGTTTTAATTGTGAATTGTTCTAATGGGTTAGCCACTTTGTTTACCGCCTATTTACTTTTTTTCTCATTTATGACTAGTTTTTTTTGTTTGATCAATGTAGACACATCAGTAGTTGTTTCTGCAAGTCCTTGTGTTGTTTCAAAATTACTAGCCGCACGGTAAACATTTAAAATTCCTGCACCTGCTCCTAAAAAAAAGAATAATACCAGAAACCACGGCCTTGTATCTAACCAGTAATCTAAAAAGTATCCGATTCCAACACCCACAATCAAAGCCGAAACCATTTCAGTACCAACACGAAGTGCCAAACTATAGATTGGTGTGCGCTTTTTCTCGATCGAGGTGCTATGGTCTTCACTTGCACAGCTCTTTCTTCGTGCTCGATTCAAACGTTTGTCTAGATCTTTCAAATTCTCCAAAGAGGAATGGTCGCTATTACTCATCAGCGCACTTTTAGATCTTCGTTAAGATGGATCGGTTAAATTTTACAATAAAAAATTAAAGATCTGCTAGATGCATGTCAAGCTCCAATAGGTTCAGTTACGCACATGTTGCATTTATCTTAAATATACTATGTTCAATTTTTCTGGATAAAATCTGTAATTATGCAAAACTTTGGTGTTTTTCTGCGAATTCTAGGTCCACAGAAACTAGTTTTGAAACTCCCCGCTCTGACATGGTAACACCAAAAAGACGGTCCATTTTTGCCATGGTCAGGCGATGATGTGTGACAACCATAAATCTTGTAGTTCCTGTTGATGCCATTTCCTTTAGCAAAGCACAAAACCTGTCAACGTTTGAGTCATCCAGCGGTGCGTCTACCTCGTCGAGCACACATATTGGTGCGGGATTGGTCAAGAAAACACCAAATAAAAGAGCTAGGGCTGTGAGGGCTTGCTCCCCTCCGGAGAGTAACGATAGGCTTTGCAAGCGTTTTCCAGGTGGACTTGCCATAATTTCTAGTCCAGCCTCAAGTGGATCTTCTGAATCTACCAAATTTAGGTGGGCGTGGCCACCACCAAACAAACGTTCAAATAGTTTACGAAAATGCATATCTACCTCTTGAAAAGATTTTAGAAGTCTTTGACGTCCCTCCCTGTTCAATTCAGAAATACCTTTTCGTAGTTTAGCAATAGCCTCGATTAGGTCATCTCGCTCAATTTCCAACGATTGAACTTTCTCAGTTAATTCTTTTGTCTCCTGTTCTGCGCGTAGATTAACAGGCCCCATGTTCTCGCGCTCGTTTACAAGACGTTCAACCCTGCGTTCAGTAGCGTTCAGTTCTGGTAATGCTTTTTCTTTATCTAGGCCAGCAATATTAAACAACTGCTCTGGGTTGACATCCAGTTTTTCAAGAACCCGCTCATTAATACTTTTTACTGCTTGTTCAACTTGTTCGACTAAGCCCTGAGCTCTGACTCTGTCCTCCCTGGCTTTAGCTAAAGTTGCCTCTGCATTGCGTAGTGCTTTTTCTGCACCAGCTAAATGATTTTCCGCCTTGGCAAGTTTATCAGCGGACTCAGTTCGCATTAATTCCAATTGGTGTATATTCTGAGCAAGAACATCACGGCGTTGCTCAATGTCCTTTGGCAGGGCAAAGAGACGGTTGATTTCATTCGTTTCAATTGCGTTTCGTTCAGTTAAATTCTTGATCTGGTCTTTGGCGCTTTTGAACCGTGCTTGCCAATTTGCCAAATCATTTTCAATACTTATGAGACGATGGCGCCGATCCTCTGCAGCTCTGACTAGTGAGTCAAACGTGCTTTGGAACTCAACTTGAACAGCTCTGTGTTCCGCTAAATCCGCACGAAGCGTCGTAATTTTACTCTGAATCAAATTGGTGTCGGGTAATTTTTTTAAAGTCTGTTTATTTTCAAAGGCTCGTGCTTCAGCCTCCACAATATCAGCTTTATGTGTTTTAGCTGTTTCAACAAGGGCTAAAATCTTAGAAGAATGGTGTGCGGCCTTCTCTTTAAGGACAGTTAGTGTATCACGTGCTTTGTCGTAATTGCAGTTCGCAACTTCTGCGTTTGCTCTAGCTTCACGCTCTGCTGCTTGAGCCTCAGCTGCCTCATTTTGGGCTTTTGTGACATTTGCATCGGCTCGGGCTACATCGGCTCGGGCATCGGCTAGAGAGTCACGAATTATGTTTAGTCGATTTCGTTGTTGAAGCCTTGCAGCGGCAGCAGTTTCTGCTCCAGCTGTAACTGTATAACCATCCCAACGCCACATAGCTCCCTCTTGTGAGACAAGGGATTGTCCTTGCGTGAGACGCTCGGCAAGGCGTGTGCCATCAGCCTCTGCACTTATGATGCCAATTTGGCTTAGTCGTCGATTGAGGGCAGCAGGTCCTGAGACTACTCGGCTTAGAGGTTCAGCTCCTTCTGGGAGTTCTGCCGTTTTTGTGAAGGGTAGCATGTTGCGCCACGTGACAGGGGCAGACTCCAAGCTCGAAGCAGACAAATCTTCCCCCAAGACTGCACCCAGAGCTGCCTCATAACCAGGTTTGACTGTAACTTCGTCTATTATGGCCGGCCACTCGTTACTGTCATCAGATTTCAAAACGTCAGACAGGGCTTGCTCCTCTGCGAGAAGCCGAGTTAATTTATTTTGAAAAGAATGTTGTTGGCTAACAACTTGAGAAATTGCTTCAGTAGTTTTAATACGCAGTTGATCAGCGGCATCAGCAAGTTTGCGGAGCTTATTGCGAGCTACATCATGTTTCTGTAGTTCTTTCTTTGCATTGCTCAGGACGCTTTGGGCTATGGCTTTATCCTCTATATTTGCTTTTTGTGCCTCGGCTTCATTTAAGCGTGACTTTAGGCGTTCTACACGGCTCATCAAATCATCTACAGCTTGATTTAAGCTGGAGCGTTTTGCTTCATCTTTTGCAAATTTATTGTTTAACTCATTTAATTCGGTGTCTAAGGCGTTTACTGCTTGGTTGGCTTGTACGAGATTTTCTTTTGCAATTTCACTACTTTTTTCTTCTTGAAGGCAAACAGTCTTTGTTCTCTGGTGTTCTTCATCTAAATTTTTGATCGCTTTGGTGGCGTCCTTTGCTAGCAAATGTTCACGTTCAAGATCAGCTTCAATTTGTAATATTCTTCTTTCTGTTTCTAGCTGAGCAGCGTCCACACGGTTTTTCTCTTCATTTAAGTTGTTGCGAGCAACGTTGAGGCTATGAAGTTTGGCTGCGGCTTGAGCCTCCATTTGACGTAGCTTAGGAAGTTTTGTCGCTGCTTCAACTTGAGTTTTTGAGGCAGATGCTGTTTGAATGGTTAGTTCGTTTACTCCATTACTGGAGATTTTGAGGTCGCTACGATACTGGTCTAGTTTTTCAGTTGCATCTCTCCAGCGCAAATAGTAAAGGGTTGCTTCTGCTCGGCGAATATGATCTGATAAATTTCGATAGCGGTTAGCTTGACGACTTTGTTTTTTAAGCCCTTGTAATTGTTCTTCAAGAGTGTTGAGAATATCCTCAAGGCGATCTAAATTGGTTTCCGCACCTCGTAAACGCAGCTCGGCCTCGTGTCGACGGGAATGCAGTCCGGTAATCCCGGCTGCTTCCTCTAAAAGTGATCGACGTTGAGAGGGCTTAGCTCGGATTACGGCACCAATTCGACCTTGTGAGACCATGGCCGTTGAACGGGCGCCTGTTGATGAGTCTGCAAAAAGAAGTTGTACATCTTTGGCTCGCGTTTCTACTCCATTGACCCGATAGGTCGAACCTTTTTCTCGTTCAATGCGGCGACTAATGTAAAGTTCCTCAAATTCGTTGAACTGAGGTGGTGCGGAGCGTTCAAGATTGTCCAAGTCAAGCACAACTTCAGCAATATTACGTGCTGGGCGGTCTGCGGTGCCACCAAAAATGACATCTTCCATACCAGAGCCACGCATTTGCTTTGCAGATGACTCGCCCATAACCCACCGTAGCGCTTCAACCAGGTTTGACTTGCCACAACCATTTGGCCCAACAACTCCTGTGAGGCCAGGTTTGATCTGCAGTTCGGTAGGGTCAACGAATGACTTAAACCCTGTTAATCTAAGTTTTGAAAAGTAGAGCAAAATATAACTTCCCAGTTTATTCTATTGCTTTTTTGTTAAAGCTTTGTCCAATAGATCCTTAAAATCCTCGTAAGGAAGGTTACCGGGGACTATTTGCCCATCAATGAAGAATGTAGGGGTTGATTTTACTCCCAAGTGTTTCTCAGCTTCTTTTGCCTTTGCCTCTATAGCAGCTAGAAGCTCTTTATCATCCAAACAATTTTTTATGTCATCGATACTCATACCACTAAGTCTTGCAATCCCTGAAATGGCGTCAAAGGGAGCGTCACTGTAGGCCCACGTTTTTTGTGAGCGAAATAAAGCACTAGTCATAGGTAAATAATTATCCTGTCCTGAACAACGTGCTATCATAGCTGCTGCTAAAGCAAGATTACCGAGTGGAAAATCCCAGAACACCATGCGCAATTTTCCCGTATCGATATAATCTCTCTTGATAATTGGTAAGGTATCCGTATGAAATGCAGCACAATGGGAGCAAGTCAAAGAAGAATATTCAATCATAGTGATTGGTGCATCAGGACTGCCAATTGACTTCTCCGCCATGGCCTCACTTATTGATATCTTTCCGGCAAAAGAATGATTGACTGTAATTAGCAATAGGAAAATTGCTATACCTAGTGTTATGCGGGGCAAAAGACTCTCCTCTAATACAATATGTAGTTGAACTATAGAATTGCAACTGCCCTTGAGTCGACTCCTTTTCATCAGTTAGGACAGACTTTTTATTGTTAATTACCTATAACTTTTCTTATAAAAAGCCTTGCTGATTTGAGTTGAAGGCTGCCAAGAGTGCTTATGTAAGGTTTTTTGGGGTCTTGCTTAGTATAGCGCGACCCAATTGTTCAAGAGCATTACGTAGATCATTATCAACGACATCGCCCAGGCATTCCCGCAGGTTTTGCTCCTCTTTTTCTGATAAAAGGCGGGGTGGGGAAAAAGTGTTTTTTGGTACTTTATTAAGTGGGCCTTGAGTAATTCGTATACGTTCAACTGCGCAAAATCCAAAATAAGTGTTAATGCGTTCGATTAGTAGTGACTCAAGGTGCTGCAGTTGTATAGCCAACCCGCCATTATCAATACGTAAATGCAGAGTTCCTTTACTCTTAAGTGATCGAGGGTAGTTAATTTTTTCTGGAACACAATGTTGTGCCAGATATTCACCCGCTATTTCAGGCCAATCACTTATAATGGATACATCTGCAAATCCCCGCTTTTCAAATATTGGTTTGACAAGCTTCACAACTTGACTGGCTAATGTTTTTGGCGCACCACTTTTTTTTTTATTTCCGTTACTCATCATCTGTTTATGATAAACACATGAGAAAGGTTGAACAAGAACGACTGCAAAATAGACTGCTCGAATGGTATGCTATTAGTGGACGTATTTTACCATGGCGAGTAAAGAATGGCCTTGTAGATCCGTACAGGGTTTGGCTCTCAGAAGTCATGCTTCAGCAAACTACAGTTGCGACTGTTCAGCCATTCTTTGAGAATTTTATTCGGCGGTGGCCTTCTATTGAAGAGTTGGCAAATGCCAAATTAGATGAAGTGCTGCATGCCTGGCAAGGGCTAGGCTACTACTCTCGAGCTCGAAATCTTCATAAATGCTCACGCATAGTTATGGCTCAATATAAAGGAAAATTTCCTGACAATGAGATGGAGTTGCTTCGTCTTCCTGGTATTGGTCCTTATACTGCGGCAGCTATCTTGGCATTTGCATTTGGTTATCCAAGTGCACCGGTTGATGGAAATGTAGTAAGGGTAATTTCAAGGTTAATGAACGAGCACACTCCTTTACCTGCCCTGCAAACTAAAATCTCGAAATTATTTTCCCCAATTGTTCCTAAAGATAGTCCTGGTGATTTTGTGCAAGCAATAATGGATATTGGTGCTACGATCTGCATGCCAAGAAAATTAAATTGTAATCAATGCCCATTATTTCAGTTCTGCAAAGCTAACAAACGTGGTGTGGCTGAAAAATTGCCTGTGAGAGCAATGAAGAAAAAGAGACCAACGCGCCAGGGTGTTATCTTTTGGTTGGAAAATACAAATGGAAAAATTTTACTTCGACGACGACCTGAAACAGGTTTACTTGGTGGTATGATGGCATTTCCCTCAACAGACTGGTGTGAAAAAAATTGGGACCTAGATGAGGCTATAAAAGGAGCCCCCTACAATGCTAAATGGCAACTGTTGGCAGGAACGGTTCAACATACTTTCTCCCACTTTCATCTGGAATTAACAGTACTTACAGGTCATTCCCACATAAGAAAAGAAGCACCAGATCTTTGGGTCCGTCCTGAAAACTTTGCAAATTATGCTTTGCCGACTCTGATGAAGAAAATAGCAGAACATGTAATTAAGCTCTCTGATGATAGAGATACTAAGAAGATTATTTTTTGAAATAAAAACGAGCTAATTTACTTTTTTAGTAAATTTAGTCTGCATAAGTAACGAGGGCTTCAAAAGGGACTTCTTTTAGTTTCTTCCGGCCACTCAAGAAGCATAATTCGATTATGCAGGCAGTGCCAACCACATTAGCACCCACTTTTTCAAAAAGTTCAATAGAGGCCCCCATAGTGCCACCAGTCGCCAATAAGTCATCCAAAATTACCACTCGTTGTCCCTCTTCAATCGCATCTTCTTGTATTTCTATTATGTCTGAACCATATTCTAGCTCATATTCATAGGAAATAACTTTACCTGGTAGCTTGCCTTTTTTTCGAATCATAGTAAATCCACAACCAAGTTTAAGCGCTACAGGCGCTACCACAAGAAAGCCACGGGAATCGATACCAGCAAGGATATCAGGTTTAAAATGACTAATTTTTTCTGACAGTAGTTCAATAACAATCTGCCATGCGTCAGAGTTCGCTAGCAGGGTTGAGATGTCATAAAAAAGAATTCCTGGTTTTGGAAAGTCGGGAATAGCACGAATGTGATCTTTAATTTCAATCATTTTGAACATTTCAATTTTAATTCTTCGTAGTAACTTGGACAATGATATGTTTGTTGTAAAGTAATTTAAACTTATTCTGATGTTGTGCTTTGTGTCAGGGGCGGGCTAATTCTTCCCAAATTGCATAGTCCTTGCGGAAATCAACAAGGGACCGCCAAACTTTATTAAAGTTTTTATCAACAGAAGATTGCTCTATTACGACCTCTTTCCAAGAATCCTTAAGTGCAGATAATATTCCTATAGGCCACCGTTTAATTGTCACCCCTTTCGCTGTCAATTCCTTTAGCGCACTATATTGCAGTGCCTCACCCTCTGCTATTCCGTATCTTATATTATCTCCACATACAGCCTCAATCTGAGCTTGGCTGGTTATTGCTAAAGAATCCCAACGATCCTTGTTGATAATTAGCTCAAAAAAGCTTGAGGGTTGATGCCATCCTGGAAAGTAGTAATGGCCGGCTAAATGATGGAACCCCAGCTTTAAATCAATGGCTGGCATGGAAAATTCCGCACCATCAATCTCTCCACTTTCCAAGGCAAGAAAGATATTTGCTTCTTGTAAATCATAGGTTTCAACACCTAGTTTGTTGAGCACTTTGCTACCTAACCCTGATGCGCGCATTTTTAGGCCTTCTAGTTCTTTTGGATCTGAAAAGGTATCCCGAAACCAGCCTGATGCTTCAGGTGCAATCATTCCGCATAGGATACTTTGAATGCCATGTGAATGATAAATTTCGTTCAGTAGTTCTCTGCCACCACCAAAATAAACCCAAGCCAAGTACTCATCTGAGGAAGGTCCAAATGGAATACCGGAAAAAAGTTGTAATGCTGGTTCTTTATCTGCCCAAGATCCGGGAGTTGAATAGGCGGCATCGATGGTACCTGAGGCAACTGCGTCGAACATTTCTGATGTTGGCACTAAGGTCCCGGGGCCAAAGAATTTGAGTTCAATTTTACCGTTCGAAACTTTCCAGATATTTTGGCTCACACGTTTTGCTAGTGACCCTAATTGGGGCAAGTCACCTGAATAGGCGCTGGCCATGCGCCAAATTATGTTTGATTTTTCAGATTTAGACTGAGCCAATTCCTGATTCAGTCTTGCATCGATGGTTGTTTCAGTAGGTTTCTTTGCTAAGTTGGAGTGCGTTTCTTTAGAATCCGATTGCGATGCAGAATGATTTAATCTTGGCGCTATGGTAGTTGTCCCCAGCATAACCCCTATGACTCCACCTATGACAATGCCAACAATAATGTATCGCATTAAAAACCGTATTCTGTATAGTTATCGCAATAAGGACATAACTTTTTATGAGTAAAAAAACATAAACTTAAAAGTGTATTTCATCAATACACTTCTAATTGATGAGAGGCTTGATTTTAGCAATTAAAAAACCTCGGGAGCATTAAAGCTTCCGAGGTTTTAAATATTGTTTTAGTAAAAACTTGTACGTAATCTATGTTTTTACTATTCAATGGCCAACTTAGAATACAATTCGTGATCCTATGAAGAAGCCATTAATGTCATCAAAGTCTGATGCTGCGGTGTCATAGCTGATGTTGCTGTAGCCACCGTAGATGGTAGTACCATAGTCACTTAGAGCTTGATTAACCAAGAAACTTACCATCTTTAAATCATCGCCTGTGGCACTTGCATCTTCAGTGTTTCTGTAAGCAAGTGCTACGTTAGTCTTACCCAAGTCACTTATGCCACTTAGGGTGTATCCGACTTTACCGTAGTACATTTCAGGATCAGCATTGTTAGCTGTATTTGAAACACTTTCAAGAGCCGTGGTTCTGTAGTTAGCTGAGATATTTAAACCACTTGGTAGAGTGACACCCACGCCACCACCTGATCTGCTCTCATCTGTTGCACCAGCTACGTTAATGAAGTTGTATCCTGCTTTAACTTTCATTCCATTGAAATCACCACCGTAGGTGACCTGATAAGCACCTGAAGCAGCAGTAATATGTGCTACTGCAAAACCAAAACCGTTGAAG
>CACKCT010000016.1:0-25045 GCA_902598645.1 Rhodospirillaceae bacterium
GATGTTATAAAAGAAGATCTAGCTCACCTTGAAGATGAACCAGATAATAGCATTGAAAGACATAATGAATAAATCACGAATTATTGGAACTGGTTCTTACTTACCTGAACGTGTTTTAACCAACAACGATCTTACAAAATTAGTGGATACTTCCGATAAATGGATTATCGAGAGAACAGGGATTCGCCAACGCCATATCGCAGCTGAAAATGAGACTACTGCAGACATTGCATATCAATCCTCGCTTCGCGCACTTAAATCAGCTGATACTTCAGTAAAGGACATTGACCTTATTGTGCTCGCTACAACTACTCCAGACAACACTTTTCCTTCGACCGCAACAAAAGTTCAAGCAATGTTGGGCATGAAACATGGTGCAGCTTTTGATATTCAAGCTGTCTGCTCTGGTTTCATCTACGCACTTGCCGTAGGTGATAACTTCATAAAGGCGGGGCAGGCAGAACGAGTTCTTGTGATCGGAGCAGAGACTTTTTCGCGCCTTCTTGATTGGAAAAACCGCGAAACTTGTGTGCTTTTTGGTGATGGTGGAGGTGCCGTTATTCTCTCGAAAGAAAAAGGAGACAAGGGTATCCTTTCCACCCATTTACATTCGGATGGCCGGTACGGCGACCTTCTTTATGCTGATGGTGGTCCTTCCACAACCCAGTCAGTTGGTTTAGTTAAGATGTCTGGAAAAGAAGTTTTTCGACACGCTGTAGTTAATTTAGCAACGGTTGTCGATGAAGCACTCGCTGCAAATTCATGTAAACGGTCTGATATAGACTGGCTAGTACCCCATCAGGCAAATTTGCGTATTCTATCAAATACAGCTCGCAAACTTGGTTTAAGCGAAGATCAGGTAGTAATTACAGTTCAGCATCATGCAAATACATCAGCTGCTTCCATCCCATTAGCACTAGACGAGGCCGTTCGTGATGGCCGTATTAAAGAAGGTCATTTAATTTTAATGGAAGCTATGGGTGGCGGCTTCACTTGGGGTGCAGCACTAGTTCGCTGGTAAGGTTTTTGCTTTCACGTATTATCAATTTAATTGTTTTTTTTGGCATTAGTTGTTCCCAGCAAACCTTTGATATTGACGGATTTCTTCGGGAAGGATACGTTGCAGTATATTTATATCAACTAGAGGAGCAACGACAATTAAAACCATCACAAGAGCACAATTGAGTGAAGCTGTTTATCAAGAAGTTGGTTTATCACATAGCGAGTCAGCTCACCTTCTGGAATCGGTTCTATCGCATATATCTGAAACTCTCACCAAAGAGGAAACAGTAAAGATTTCATCTTTCGGGAGTTTTTCTGTTCGACACAAAGGGCAACGTATTGGTCGCAACCCCAAAACTGGTGAAGATGTACCGATTTTACCCCGAAAAGTTATTGTTTTCAGGCCTTCACAAGTTTTAAAAAATCGTATCAACCACATTAAGTCACACTTTACGGAATAAAGCTGCTAGGGAATGGTCAAATCCAGTTTTGCTTTCAAAAATATTAGTGAGGTTGCAGGGGAACTACAATTACCTCAACACGTTTTGCGTTTTTGGGAGACCAAATTTGCCTTAATAAAACCCGTTAAGCGTGGAGGTGGTCGTCGGTATTACCGGCCCGAAGATGTGGAAAATTTACGTCGTATACAGGGGCTATTGTATGATGACGGTTACACAATCAAGGGTGTTCAAAAAATTTTTAAAGAAGGTGGCAAGACCCCTTCAAAGCTGTCTAGATCTGACTCAAAAGAGAAATCATCAAACAAAGTTGATAGAAAAATTTTATCAAAGTTAAAATCGATTGTTGACGAATTAGAAGATATTCACACTCACTTACGAAGTTAATATAATTTTATATATCTTGCTTCAGTTTTTTCTACATTTGATTTCTTTCGTTTGTCAAACTTCGATAGGAAAACATCGCAAAAAATTTACTAACATAAGAATGATTTATTTCAAATTCGGACATTCAAAAAACATTAAAACTACAAAAATAGTCGCCTTAGCCTGTTCCTAAACAAATTAGTCAGTTAGAATCAACAACAATATACTTCTTTTTAAGTATAAATTATCTGTTGCTATTAGATTTTGAGCAAGTAGATTAGCAGGTCTCCTGGATACTTTAAAAAAAAAGTCCAGTTCGGAGCGTGGCGCAGCCTGGTAGCGCACTTCACTGGGGGTGAAGGGGTCGTAGGTTCAAATCCTATCGCTCCGACCAAACTTATCAAGAGGTTAGCAAGAAAGAGCTAATCTCTTTGTTTATTGCCAATTAAATGAGAAAATTATAAAAGCTTTTAAAGTTTAACTATCCAAAAAGATCTAGATCTGTTGAGTTCCCAAATTAGCACCCTAAAAATTAATTTACTCATTAAAGCAAATGAAGTCATTTGCTTTAAAAAACAGGTTTAAAAAATGTACATACAAAAAAAGGAAAATGTCTCTGGATCTGTTTTAAAGGGCATTTTGCTAATGATTTCATCCATGACAATTGTGCCAATCATGGATGGGTTAGCAAAGTTTTTAAGTTCAGATTACCCAATTGCCGAGGTTGTCTGGGGTCGTTATATATTTCATTTTTTTTATTTGTTTCCCATCGTCTTGTTCAAATATGGACCTTCGGCGTTGCTGCCTCGTCATTTAGCACTGCAAATCATTAGAGGGGGTTTATTAGTTTGCTCAACATTTTTCTTTTTTGCAGCTATTGCCGAGATGCCTCTTGCTGACACATTAGCGCTGGTCTTCATTTCCCCAATAATAGTCACCACCTTGTCATCAGTTTTATTAGGTGAAGTTGTGGGTGTACGACGATGGTCAGCCGTTTCATTCGGTTTTTTAGGAGCTTTGGTCATTATTAGGCCAGGATTTAATAATATTGAGATTGGAACGATCTTTGCTTTAACTGCAGGTACTATATATGCCTTTTACATCATTGCTACACGAAAACTCTCGGGTAGTGCTCCGCCTCTAATCACTCTAACGTTTACTGCTCTTCTAGGAGCCGTAATCATGAGTGTTTTAGTTCCTTTTCAATGGATTGAACCAAGCAAAATCGATTGGCTTCTCATGGCTGCAATGGGTGCTTGTGCAGCCCTTGGTCATTTCCTTCTAATAAAGGCCTTTGACAACGCAAAAGCTTCAGTACTGGCCCCCTTCAGCTATTTTGAGATTATAGTTGCTACTATAATAGGTTTTGTAATTTTTGACGATTTTCCAGATACAATAACATGGTTGGGAATTGGGATAATAATCTTAAGTGGCGTATACATCTCAGTACGTGAGCGCAAAGTGGGTGAGAAATCCCTTGAAATGGAGACCAAAGAAAGTAATTCAAAAGATTTAAGTAACAGAGTTACACGCAATGCTAATCGCTGACATAGCAGCCGTAGGTGCTGCTCTAGCTTGGTCCATTAGCACACTAATTTCCGTAAATCCCGCACGCCAGCTTGGGGCACTTGCCTACACCCGTGTGAGGATGATCATTGTGTTCTTTATGCTTGCAATTGCTACAGCTGTCTATGGTGGTTGGGAAACAATTAAGGCTAAGGATGCATTAATGCTAGCTCTCTCAGGTTTAATAGGTATTTCACTTGGAGATACAGCATTATTTTCAGGACTCAGCCGTTTAGGACCAAGACGTAACTCAATACTATTTGCTACCAATGCGCCAATATCTGCTGTGTTAGCCTATTTCTTTCTTGGTGAAATCCTTGACTTTGGAACACTCATAGGCTGTTTCTTGGTCATGGTGGGGGTTTTCTTGTCAATTATTTTTGGCAAACGACGGGACCAAATACACGACTGGGAAGACGTTCATGGCCAAATGTTTGTTGGAGTTGCGCTAGGTTTGACAGCAGGTCTTTGTCAAGCAGTTGGAGCAATTATAGCCAAACCAGCTCTTGAGGCTGGGGCTGATCCGATAGCAGCCTCTTCTATTCGAGTTGGCGTCGGGGCTATTTGTCTGGTGCTCTTTGCACTAGTCTATGGAGAAAAAACGAAATCGAGAGTGAAAATTGACCAAGCCTTATTAGGTCGGGTTGCGTTAAGCGGCTTTCTTGGAATGGGTATTGGCATGAGCTTGTTGTTATTTGCTCTTGCAAGAGAAAATACCGGAGTTGTAATGACCTTATCATCAATGACCCCAGTTCTTGTTTTGCCTTTCCTTTGGTTCATGACTCGAGAAAGGCCAGCGATCATGGCAACAGTAGGTGCCATCTTATCTGTCTTGGGAACTGGCTTTATTTTTATGACCTAATTAACCCAATGTCATCCACATCAAATAATTTCCTTAGGATATTTATCTAAACATACGCATCATATTTGTAGGGTTAGCTAGAATAATTAGCCTGCAATTAATGTATGACCCAACATTTAAAAGGTTTTGATACAAAAATCTTTAATGGAATCTCGAAAGAAAATTCATTATTGCAAAAATACAGATTACTGATAACGAATAGGTTTCTTTATGGTAGCAACAGCATTAACTGCAATTCCTTCTTTGCGTCCAAGAAATCCTAGCTGTTCTGTTGTTGTTGCTTTAATAGAAATTTGATCTTCAGAAATTTTTAAGATCTCAGCGACTGATGAGCGCATTTTTTTTCGATAAGGTCCAATTTTGGGCTCTTCGCAAATAATAGTTATATCAACATTCACAATCTGAGCCATATTTTCACAAATAATATCACGAGCTTTGAGGAGAAATACATCAGATGCCACATCTTTCCAACGAACATCAGAGGGGGGGAAATAGTCCCCAATGTCACCTGCCGCAACAGATCCAAAAAGCGCATCACTAATAGCATGAAGCGCAACGTCTGCATCTGAATGACCTTTCAGTGCGTGGGTGTGGGGAATTTTAATGCCACATATAGCCACTTCTTTGCCTTTGCAAAAACGATGAACATCAAATCCAATACCAGTCCTATACTCCCAGCCAAGTGTACGCTCTGCCCTCAAGAAATCGTCCATTGTTGTTATCTTGACATTGTCAGGACTTCCTACTACTAGCTCAACGGCTATTCCAGCCTTCTCAGCAACTGTAGCATCATCTGTGAGGTTATTGACTTTACAGATCTTATGTGCCCTGTATATTTCGCTAAAAACAAATCCTTGAGGAGTTTGAGCCTGCCAAAGTTTACTCCTATCGATAGTTTTAGAAATAAAATTTGTATCACTTTTTTTTAAAGTGTCATTGACAGGAATGGCTGCTATTGCTCCTTTTGAGGATCCTAAAGCATCAATTACTCTACTAATAATTTTGTGTGACACAAAAGGCCTAGCGGCATCATGAATAAGAACATGGTCTGGGGCTAAATCTTTCAAACTTTCCAATCCTAGCCTTACTGACTGCTGACGTGTATCGCCCCCGTCAACTGACACAAGTAATTTAGATGATGACAAATTTTCAATAACATTTTCATACATTTCCTTATCGTCAGGGTGAATAACAGCTTGCACTCCTGCAATTACAGGATGTGATATAAATGTAGCCAAAGTCCTATAAAAAATTGAGAGTCCGGCAAGGTTACTGTATTGTTTAGGGAGAATCCCGCCAAAACGCTCACTTTTACCAGCCCCAACGATCAGGGCAAAACATCCACTCATACTTTTTTTCACTCAATCTAATAAAATTATATCCAAAATGTTTTTTCAGGAGCATACTCAAAAAAACAAAATTTACAGAAAATATCACTATCTTAATAACAGGCTGAAAATATAAAGCTAGGAAATTGATTTAAATGGAAGATTCCCTCCTTAGTCTTTCCGCCATCATCTCTATGATACCTGCAGCTATATTTTCCTTAACTCGAAATAATGGTGTTCGCGGTAATGAAGGCAGAAATGTGATGTTCTGGCTCACTTTGTCTATAGCAGCTACTGGACCACTAATATGGATTTTTTTTAACTTATCTGAAACATGGAAAACGGGGCTATCTGCAGCTCTTTGGATAACTATAGCAGCTTCAATTAATATTTTTACTGCAATCACTTTGCTGAATGATTATGCATGGCGTTTGACACCGCTACTTATTCCTTACCTGATTATTCTGGCTTTTTTTGCTTTTTTTTGGCAACACATGCCTGAAGCTCGCCCCTTAACATATGACCTGAGTAGCTGGATTAGAATTCATATCTTAATCTCGGTCACTACATACGCTTTTGTGACAATCGCAGCTGTTTCAGCATTAGCAGCTTTTCTGCAAGAACGAAGCTTGAAATTAAAATATCCCACAAATCTGAGTCGAATGTTACCCTCTGTTGCTGAGAGTGAGAGCTTGTTGTTACGCCTATTAATCATAAGTGAAATAATTCTGTGTTTTGGATTTGCAACAGGAATGGCAACACAGTTTCAAGAAACAGGTGAACTTATAAACCTAGATCACAAGACAATACTATCCTTGGGTGCTTTCGGTGTCATTGGAATACTGTTAGGCGCCCATTTCTCCATTGGAGTAAGGGGGCGTAAAGTAACTCGTTTTGTGCTACTCGCACACCTTCTAATGACCCTTAGCTATCCAGGCGTAAAATTTGTTACTGATGTAGTTATGAATTGATCTTAATATAGTTGCTTTTTTACTGCATTTGCACAATAAATAGGCAATACATCTCACTATAATTTATTTTGTAACATTAGCGATGATACTTATAGACTCATGAGTTTTTCTATCGGCAATATTATCATAAACGATCCAGTCATTCTGGCACCAATGTCCGGGGTAACTGATAAACCGTTCCGCCGTCTTGTTAAGCGCTGTGGTGCAGGGCTTGTAGTGTCCGAAATGATAGCAAGTAAGGCAATGGTGAGAGCTGCAAAGAAGACAATGAAGATGTCCTCTGGCTGTTATGAAGAACACCCAATGTCTGTTCAATTAGCTGGTTGTGATCCAGAAATAGTTGCTGAAGCAGCCAAGCTAAATCAAGATCGCGGAGCTGCAATCATCGACATCAACATGGGTTGTCCAGTAAAAAAAGTAGTTAACGATGACGCAGGCTCAGCTCTAATGCGTGACGAAGTCCTTGCAGGTCGAATTTTAAAAACGGTCGTTAAAGCTGTAGATATTCCTGTTACACTAAAAATGCGTACTGGATGGGATATGGATTGCCGTAATGCCCCTACATTAGCAAAAATTGCCGAAGATTCTGGAATTAAAGCTATTACGATCCACGGGCGTACCCGCAATCAATTTTACAAAGGTAAATCCGATTGGCCGTTTATTGCAAGGGTTAAGGAAAAAGTATCTATACCAGTAATTGGTAATGGGGATGTTACTAGCATAGAGGATGCAAGAATGTTACTTGATCAATCAGGTGCCGATGGAGTAATGATTGGTCGTGGCTGTTACGGTCGCCCGTGGTTTCCAAAACAAGTAATTCAATACTTGAAAACTGGAGACTTGCTCCCTGACCCTACACTTTCAGAACAACTTACAATGCTACTTGAACATTATGACGGTATTCTATCGCATTACGGAAATCATGCAGGGATTCGCATCGCAAGGAAGCATATTGGCTGGTATTCAAAAGGATTGCCTGGATCTGCAGAATTTCGTTCTGAAGTTATGGCAGGCACAAATAAAAAAGGCGTGATTGCTTTGATTGAAGAATTCTATAAACCGCTAATTGAACTGAAAGCAGCATGATATGACAAAAATGACGTCGTTGAGAGCACAGCCAGTCGGAAAACCAAAAATACCAGATTCGGAGGCCATTCTAAACTCTTTAGCCTCAACAATTCTGGTTATTTCAACTGATGATATCATTAGCTATCTCAACAATGCTGGTGAACAGTTGTTTCAAGGCAGTGCTTCACATCTAACTGGTCAGGACATTAGCAATTTAATACCATCAGATAGCCCCATTATTGCTGTGCTAGAGCAAGTTAAAATAAGTGGAACAGCTGTTTCTGAGTATAGTCTACCGTTAAGAACACCACGAATTGGTGATCACCTTGTTAATATTCACGCAAGTCCATTACCTGATCACCCAAGCTATGTTATCCTTGCAATACAAGAACGTTCAATTGCTGCAACAATAGATCGCCAATTAACTCACCGAGGGGCGGCAAGATCGGTCTCTGCACTTGCATCAATGTTGGCTCACGAAGTAAAAAATCCTTTATCTGGAATCCGTGGTGCTGCACAGCTACTAGAGGGCAACGCATCCGAGGAAGACAAAGAGTTGGCTCGCCTAATACGCGATGAAACTGACCGAATTGTCGCTCTGATAAATCGTATGGATATTTTCTCCGATGGCATGCCTCTTGATCACCAGGCTGTTAACATACACCAAGTCCTTGGCAGGGTACGCAAGCTTGGCGAAAGCAGTTTTGCTAAACATGTTAAATTTGTGGAAAACTATGACCCTTCATTACCAGCAGTTCTGGGTAATAAGGACCAGTTAGTTCAAGTCTTCTTAAACTTGATAAAGAATGCAGCCGAGGCTATTAGCAGCTCTGGAGGTGAAATTATTTTAACAACAGCCTATAAACAGGGGGTGCGTTTTGTACTACCGGGTAGTAATTCAAAGGTTCATCTACCCTTAAAAATCAGTATTCAAGATAATGGAGAGGGTGTTCCAGAGAGTATTCAAAATTTCATGTTTGATGCGTTTGTTACAAATAAAACCGAAGGGTCTGGCCTTGGATTAGCATTGGTAGCCAAAATAATTGATGACCACGGAGGTATTGTAGAACTAGAGAGCCATCCATCAAGAACCATATTTCATGTAATGCTTCCAATGGACACATCATCAGGTGATAAGAAAGGGACCTCATGAGTGGCAATACAATTCTTATTGCAGACGATGATGCTGCCATACGCACAGTACTGACTCAAGCATTGGGAAGAGTTGGCTACGAGACCAAAGCTGCGAGTAATGCCGCAACATTGTGGCGCTGGGTTAGCGATGGTGAGGGTGATCTAGTCGTTACCGATGTAGTTATGCCAGATGAAAACGGGCTTGATTTAGTCTCTCGCATTCGCAAAATTCGTCCTGAGCTAAAAATTTTAGTAATGAGTGCACAGAACACTCTGTTGACAGCACTTAAGGCAACGGAAAGAGGAGCTTTTGAGTACCTGCCAAAGCCATTTGATCTCAATGAGTTTATGTCAATTGTTAAGAAAGCACTTGAAGTACGTACTGACTTTTCCAATACTAAATCTGAGTGGAATGAATTTCCGTCTGCAAGCTCAGGTGAGTCCCTGCCTCTAATCGGCCGATCACCGGCTATGCAAGAAATTTATCGTACACTTGCGAGACTTATGAGCACTGACCTATCGGTAATGATCACAGGTGAGTCTGGTACTGGAAAGGAATTGGTTGCCAAGGCTCTTCACGACTATGGCAAAAGACGAAAAAATGCCTTTGTAGCTATAAACATGGCAGCAATTCCACGTGACCTAATTGAAAGTGAGCTTTTTGGTTTTGAAAAAGGAGCTTTTACGGGTGCAATACAACGTGGAACAGGTAAATTTGCGCTTGCAGAAGGAGGAACACTCCTCTTAGATGAAATTGGAGATATGCCTCCTGAAGCTCAAACACGACTTCTTCGTGTACTTCAAGAGGGTGAATATACAACAGTAGGTGGACGTACGCCAATAAGAACCAATGTTAGAATCATCGCTGCAACTCATCACGATCTCGAGCTATTAATAAGA
The DNA here is from genome assembly GCA_902598645.1 of Rhodospirillaceae bacterium. Classification (GTDB taxonomy): domain Bacteria; phylum Pseudomonadota; class Alphaproteobacteria; order Rhodospirillales; family JABHCV01; genus JACNJU01. The sequence continues at coordinate 9,656 of CACKCT010000016.1, forward strand.
CAAGGTTTATTTAGAGAAGATTTATACTTTCGCTTAAACGTAGTACCAATTCGCTTACCTGCATTACGAGCCCGTGCAGACGATATTCCTGAGTTAGTCTCTCATTTTCTTAATCAAGCTACACTCAAGGGCTTACCTCTTAAAATCATAGATAGTCAAGCTTTGGATCGACTAAAAGCTTATCGCTGGCCCGGTAATGTACGTGAGCTTGAAAATTTGGTGCAACGCTTAAGTGCCCTCTATTCTCAAGAAGTCATAGATATTGAGGTAATTGAAGCTGAACTTGCTGACACATCAGGCTCTGTTATCGAAAAAGTTAATAGTGCCGAGGGACTATCCAATTCGATTGAGCAGCACTTAAGCACTTACTTCTCATCTCACGGAGATATGTTACCCGCAACGGGTTTATATGATCGAATACTGAAAGAAGTTGAGCGCCCACTTATTGTGCATACTCTACAGGCAACCCGTGGTAACCAACTAAAAGCATCAGACGTGCTAGGCCTAAATAGAAACACATTACGCAAAAAAATACGTGAGTTAGATATTCCGGTTGTCAGAGGCGTTAAATGACATCAGCGTCAAACCAAAACTTAAAGCTTTACGCCAATAGCAGGTTGATATGGCAGCGCCTAGGTTTAAACCAAAAGTTAGCATTTACTCTTGCTGCATTAGCTGTGGCATCTTGTGCCGCTACCGTTGCTTTTATGATGGGTTGGCAAAACACACCTAAGCCAGAGACGGTCCTTTGGCTACTCTATTTAGATGCGTTTCTTTTGCTCTTACTTGGTGTCATTGTTTCCTTGCGTTTGGTTTCAATATGGTTAGACCAACGGGAGGGCCGCGCTGGGTCAGGCCTTCACACCCGTCTTGTACTCATGTTTGGGCTTGTTGCTGCAACACCAGCAATTTTGGTGGCAGTTTTTTCAGCAATATTTCTAAATTTTGGAATCCACAACTGGTTTAGTGAAAGAGTGAGCACAGCCTTATCTTCCTCACACTCAGTCGCAAGATCCTATTTGCATGAACATCAACAAAATATCCGAGCAGATGTTCTTGCAACTGCAAACGATTTAAACCGTGAGGCAGCAACGTTGATGCAAAATCCACGTGGCTTTAATAACTATCTCTCGCGTCAAGCAAGCATTAGATCCTTTCAAGAAGCACTTGTTGTTGATGGCAGTAGTCGGGTTCTTGCAAGATCTGCTTTCAGTCAATCACTTGAATTTGACCTTCTGCCGGAAAAAGCAATGAAAGAAGCATCAAAAGGGCGCATTGTTGTCTTGAGTATTGAAGAAGACAGGGTTCGTGCAATTGTAAAGCTTGACCGCTTCTTGGATGCCTATTTCCTGGCTGGCCGGTTTGTTGATCCTCAAGTCATGGAATACATCGAGAAAACAGCACGGGCAGTTGAACAATATAAAAATCTTGAAGAAAAACAGAAAGGCATCAAAATTACTTTAGTAATGATTTTTGTAGTAGTTGCATTGTTATTGTTAATGGCAGCAGTATGGGTTGGGATGACACTGGCAGGACAATTATCACGGCCTATTTCAGGTTTAATTCTTGCTTCTGAGAAAGTTTCAAAAGGGTATTTAAGCGCACGAGTACCAGAAACATCAAAGACAGATGAGATAAGTGTACTTGGCCGGTCTTTCAATCGGATGACATCTCAGCTAGAGAGGCAACAACAAGGCTTGGTCGAAGCGAACAGGGAACTAGATGAGAGAATCCGCTTTACAGAAACAGTACTTACAGGAGTTTCAGCTGGAGTTATAGGATTAGATGATGAAGGTTGTATAAATCTCCCTAACCGTTCTGCCTCAGAATTGCTTGGTATAGAGCTAGAAAATGAAATTGGCAGGGATTTATTAGAAATAATGCCTGAAATTTCTGAGTTGCTTAAAGAAAGCAGAAATAGCCCTGATAGACTTCTTTCTGATGAGATTAAAATCGAGCGAAATGGACAAAACAGCATTTTAATTGTCAATGTTGCTGGTGAAAAAATAGGCATGAAAACCCTTGGCTACGTGGTTACTTTTGATGATGTAACCGAACTTTTATCAGCGCAACGTAAAGCTGCATGGGCCGATGTAGCACGCCGAATTGCTCATGAAATTAAAAACCCACTTACTCCGATCCAGCTCTCTGCTGAACGTTTAAAACGCAGATACATGAAGCATATAAAAAATGATCCTGATACGTTTTCACTCTGTACTGAAACAATAATTCGTCAAGTGGAAGAAATTGGGAAAATGGTTGATGAGTTTTCATCTTTTGCAAGAATGCCTCAAGCCTCTCTAAAAAATGAAAACTTATCCGAAATTTGTCATAGGGCTGTCTTTTTAGAGCGCAATCGACTTAACAAGATAGATTACCAACTAGATTTACCAGATACCCCTGTTTATCTGCGTTGTGACAGTCTGCAAATTAGCCAAGCTTTAACTAATCTTCTCAAGAATGCTGCAGAGTCAGTTTCAAATAAAAATGGGCAGCAAAAGGGTGTAATTGGCTGTTCGTTGAGTCAAACTCTCTCTAATGATTATTCTCAAACTTCTATTGCTATCCATGATAATGGCTCAGGTTTGCCTGATATGGAATGGGAAAATCTCACTGAGCCATATGTTACTAGCCGTGATGGAGGCACAGGTCTTGGGCTTGCAATTGTAAAAAAAATCATGGAAGACCACAATGGCAAGCTCATCCTGTCAAATAATGAATATGGAGGTGCAACAATTACATTACTTTTTCAACAGGCAGTTGACAAAGATATAACAAAAACAAAACTGGAAGTTATGTGATGTCTACTGAAATTTTGATCATTGATGATGAAGCAGACATTCGAGAACAGCTAGCAGGAACGTTGGAAGATGAGGGCTATTTGACCCACAAAGCGGCTAACAGCGATGAAGCATTAAGAGCTGTAGCTTTACACAAACCAAGCCTTGTTTTGCTTGACATTTGGCTACAAGGAAGTGACCTTGACGGCCTTGAAATATTGAAGGTACTCCAAAAAGATTTTTCTAGAATTCCAGTCGTAATGATGAGCGGTCATGGCAACATCGAGACAGCTGTAACGGCGATCAATATGGGTGCCTATGATTTTATTGAAAAACCCTTTAACTCTGACCGTCTTCTTGTCATATCCTCACGCGCTCTCGAAGCCTCACGCTTACGTCGAGAAAACGAAGAGCTTCGGGAGCGTGCAAGAACTGAGGACCAGTTAATTGGAAAATCTGTGGCGATAAATCAACTACGGCAGCAAATCAGCAAAGTTGCACCAACCAATTCAAGAGTTCTGATTTCTGGTCCTGCAGGTTCCGGTAAAGAAGTAGCTGCACGTTTGATGCACAAACTTTCAGATAGAGCAGGGGAACCCTTTGTCGTTCTAAATTGCGCATCAATGGATCCAGAGAACGTTGGTGTCGAATTATTTGGTATAGAAGGAACAGATGATGACCCACTCACACAAAAAATAGGAAAATTAGAAGCTGCTCACAAAGGAATCTTATTATTTGATGAAGTAGGGGATATGCCCTATGAAACACAAGGAAAAATTGTTCGTGTATTACAAGAACAAATCTTTGAACGCATTGGAGGGACAACAAAAGTTGAGGTTGATGTGCGTGTTGTTGCCACAACGAGCAGGGACCTTAGTGATGAAATGCATAATGGTAACTTCCGAGAAGATTTGTTTTATCGTTTAAGTGTAGTACCGATCAATCTTCCGCCTTTAAATGCACGAGTAGAGGATATATCTCAACTAGCGGAACACTTTATTCAACAAACCGCTACTAATCTCCGACGACCCGTCAGATTGCTTGCAGATGATGCCATTGCCGCCTTACAAGTGTATCCTTGGCCAGGAAATGTACGAGAACTCAGAAATGTGATTGAAAGGCTTCTTATAATGGCTCCTGGTGAAGATACTGAGCCAATGGGAGCTTCAATGTTGCCCTCTGAGATAAGTTTTGGTGATTCTGAACTAAAAGATGGAAAATTTGATAATATAAATGGAATTATGGGATTATCGCTCAGAAAAGCTCGAGAACTATTTGAAAAAGAATACCTTAATTCTCAGATAAACCGATTTGGTGGCAACATATCACGAACTGCCTCTTTTATTGGCATGGAACGATCTGCATTACATCGAAAATTAAAATCGTTAAATATCACTTTTAAAGACAAAACTCTGTGAAAATATTTAATGGAACACCAATAACAAGGAATTTCCGGATATGAAAATAATTGTATGCGGAGCAGGTGAGGTTGGCTCAAGTATTGCCCGTCAATTATCGATAGAGAATAATGATGTCACTATTGTTGACCAATCATCCATACTTGTCAGACAAATCAGCGATAATATAGATGTTCAGGGCGTGGTGGGTCACGCCTCACGACCTGATGTACTAGAACTTGCTGGCATATCTGATGCAGATATGATTATTGCAGTTACTTATGCTGATGAAGTCAACATGGTTGCCTGTCAAGTTGCCCATTCTCTTTTTAACGTACCCACAAAAATTGCTCGCGTTCGTCATCAAAGCTATCTTATGCCGATTTGGGCTAACCTATTTTCACGTGCTCATATGCCAATCGATGTAATTATTTCTCCAGAAATAGAGGTTGCTCACGCAGTTACGCGCCGTTTGCAAGTACCTGGGGCACTTGAAATGATACCTCTAATTGATGACAAAGTTCGCTTGCTAGGTGTTCGATGTGGCGAGGACTGCCCACTAGTTCACACACCCCTAAGACAATTGACCCAGCTTTTCCCAGAACTAAAAATTGTAATTGTAGGATTAATGAGAGATAGCATGCCAATTGTGCCAAAAGGTGACGACCAGATGTTGCCTGATGATGAGGTTTATTTTGTCGTAGATACAAAACATTTACCGCGTGCCATGGCAGCCTTCGGACATGAAGAAACAGAGGCACGCCGTTTAATAATTTTTGGCGCTGGAAATATAGGCCTACTTCTCGCTCAACAATTAGAAACGGAATATCCTTGGGTGCGTGCTAAATTAATTGAAAAGGACTCTGAGCGCGCTAAATTTGCTGCAAGTCAACTAGAAAAAACTGTTGTTCTGAATGGTGATGTACTTGACCCAGAAATTTTAGATGAAGCATCTGCAGCGACATCAGAGACAATCATTTCTGTCACAGACGATGATGAAACAAATGTTCTGGCGTCACTATTAGCCAAAAAACAAGGGGCTAAGCGTGTTATTGCCTTAATTAATAAAATTACTTACGAACCACTAGTCACTCCATTAGGCATTGATGTCATTGTCAGCCCACGTAATATTACTGTCTCCACAGTTTTACAACATGTACGGCGTGGACGTATTCAATCAGTTCACACATTACGAGAAGGCTTCGGCGAATTGATTGAGGCCGAGGCTCTTCAAACATCACCCTTAGTGAATTCTCCTTTAAAAGACGTGAATTTACCAGATGGCGTCCTGCTGGGTGCCATTGTGCGTGAAAACGAAATCATCATGCCTCGCGGAAATACTGTAGTTCAAGCGGGAGATCGTGTTGTCCTATTTGCTTCAGAGGAGGAAGTGCGCAAGGTCGAACAATTATTTTCTGTTCAACTTGAGTATTTTTAGGAAACGTAAATGTCACGCATTTCATATGTTAATGGTAACTATATTCCACATTACGCAGCATCAGTTCATATTGAAGATCGTGGTTACCAATTCTCTGATGGAGTTTATGAGGTAATCGCTATCTATAAGGGACAATTAATAGATTTTGAAGGCCATCTGTTTCGTCTAGAAAGGTCTTTGAAAGAACTTGAAATTTCATGGCCTGTCACATCAAAAGCCTTAAAGATAATTGTCAATCAGATCATCAGGCTTAATCGTATCAGAGATGGCATTTTATATCTACAGATCACTCGTGGTGTTGCACCACGAGACCATATCTTTCCTGATAAAGATAATAGTGCCCTCATCGTCACAGCACGGCAATTACCACCTTTTAATTTTAACGGTTATGATGAAGGCATTAATATCATGACTACACCCGAAATTCGTTGGAAAAGGTGTGACATCAAATCGGTTTCCCTTTTGGGCAACTGCCTTGCAAAAGAAAAGGCACGTCGAAATGGTTGTTATGAGGCCTGGTTTGTTGATAATGATGGCATGATAACAGAAGGTACTACCTCCAACGCATGGATAATAAACAACAAAGATCAGCTCATAACTCGCAATGCCAACAACGCTATTCTTAACGGTATTACTCGTCTTTCGATTATAAACGTAGCGAAGAAAAATAATATCAAGTTTTATGAGCGAGCTTTTTCCCTTGAGGAGGCTAAATTGGCAAAAGAGGTATTTATTACTTCAACCACATCTTTCGTAAAGCCAGTACTTAAAATTGATCAAAAATCTGTAGGCAATGGAAAAGTTGGTTCATTGACAATAAAATTACTTTCCTTATATGAAAATCACATCAAGGCTCAAATAGCTTGATATTATCTGTACCTAAAGCAATTCTTTTCGACTGGGATAATACCTTAGTAGAGAGTTGGGCAGTAATTAATGATGCGTTGAATTATACTCTAGGAACATTCAACAAAAATCATTGGAGCATTTCTGAAACTAAAGCTCGAGCACGAAAATCACTAAGGGATAGTTTTCCAGAAATGTTCGGTGAAAACTGGGAAAAAGCTGCTGAGGTCTTTTATGGACGATTTGAGGAAATACATATCTCACGCCTAGAAACTAAAAGTGGCACCCAAAATATGCTGGAAGAAATACTCGAACTTGGAATTTTCATGGGTATTGTAAGTAATAAACGTGGTGATTTTTTGCGAAAAGAGGTCTGTCACTTAGGTTGGGACAAATACTTTTCTAGCATAGTAGGGGCAGGTGACACTGAATGTGACAAGCCATCTTGTGAACCTGTAGAATTGGCACTTTTGAATTGCGCTGAAAAAAAAAGAAACCAAGTATGGTTTGTTGGTGATGCAGATATTGACATGGAATGTGCGCACAATGCTAACTTAACCCCAATCCTTCTTCGCAATTCACCACCCGAACCTAGAGAATTCTCAAACTATCCACCTGCATTCCACGTTATTGATTGCCAGGCACTTTCCAAGTTAATCAAAAAAATGTAATATATAGTAACAAAAAACTTAATAATAAAAATAATTAATTTTGCTTCTATAAGGCAAACAAAAAAGAAGGGGGGTCCATAATGTCGCCCGAAAAACAAACTCAAAATGTTCAAGACGTGTTTCTTAACAATATCAGAAAAAACAAAACACCCGTCACAGTCTTTTTAGTTAATGGTGTTAAATTGCAGGGTATTGTCACTTGGTTTGATATTTTTTCAATTCTATTACGCCGTGATGGGCACACTCAACTTGTCTACAAGCATGCAATCTCAACAATTATGCCATCAGAGCCTGTACAATTATTTGATCCCGAAACTGAAGAATCTGAATAACCAACGCACTTGACCAATAAAAAAACAAGATCAAAGGTTGAAACACAAAATTTTGAAAATGGGGGGGATCTCTGTTTTGTGATCCATCCCAATTTCAAAACAATTAGAGCATCAGGTCGCAACCCCAAGTCACAACTCGATGAAGTAGTTAATCTTGCACTTGCCATTGATGTTGATATCGTACGTGCTGAAGTTGTGAACCTGTGTCAAACGAGACCTTCCATGTTGTTCGGCAAAGGAAAAGTTGAAAGCATAGGAAATACAATTGCTTCTAGAAATATTACCGTTGTGATCATAGATATAAATCTAACGCCAATTCAGCAACGTAACCTTGAGCGTGCTTGGAATTGTAAGGTCATTGACCGAACAGGCTTGATCTTAGAAATATTCGGTAGACGAGCAAAGACGCGCGAAGGTTGCCTACAAGTGGACTTGGCGGCTTTAACGTATCAGCGTTCACGCCTAGTTAGAAGTTGGACCCACCTTGAAAGGCAACGCGGTGGCGCAGGATTTATGGGTGGACCTGGTGAAACTCAAATTGAAACTGACCGTCGACAAATTGACCATCGTATCACCCGCTTACGTAAAGACTTAAAAGACGTTAAGCGAACACGTGAACTGCATCGTAAATCTCGCAGAAAGATACCTTTTCCTATTGTTGCACTTATTGGCTACACCAATGCTGGAAAATCAACTCTTTTTAATCAGCTAACAGGTTCGTCAGTAAAAGCTAAAGACCAACTATTTGCAACATTAGATCCTACTATGCGTGCGCTTAAATTAACTTCTGGACGTAAAGTCATTCTGTCTGACACAGTTGGTTTCATATCAAGTCTCCCTCACGAGTTGGTAACAGCTTTTCATGCCACACTTGAAGAAATAATTGAAGCCGATGTTATCATTCATGTTCGAGATGCTGCTCATCCAAATTCACAAGAACAAAAAAAAGATGTCCTAAAAGTTATGACTAAATTGGGTTTAACAGACCCACTACAATTTCCTCAAGAAAGCGGCATTGTGACTAATGGTCAATTCCACATAGAAGTGCTCAACAAAATTGACAACCTTAGTAGTGAACAGCAAAATATATTGCGCAACAAAGCCATGCGATCCAACACCAAAGTTATCCCCCTATCTGCCCTAAGTGGAGATGGATGTCAGGATCTAATCAACGGTATTGACGAATTACTTTCTAAATCAAAATCAATCTACCACATCAATTTGGCATCTAGCGATGGAGCCTCACTATCCTGGCTTTACAATAATGGTGAAGTGGTTGAACGCAGAGATTGTGAAGCAGAAATTCACCTCAAAGTCCTACTAGACACACCCAACTGGGCACGTTTTGAGAGGCGGTAACCTGTGTTACCCATTGCCCAACAAGTAATAGAAATAATTCAAGAAGTATCAAGGAAGCTGGTACTTCCGCGATTTCGTCAACTAAAGGAAAGTGAAATAAAAGAAAAATCTCCAGGTAATTTTGTTACTATCGTGGATCTTGAAGCTGAAGCTTTTCTCAAAAAAAAATTAATTAATCTTATCCCTGGCTCACTTTCAATTGGTGAAGAGGAAGTTGAGACCAAGCCCATGCTCCTCGAGCTTCTAAGAGAAGATAAACCTGTTTGGTTATTGGACCCTCTTGATGGCACGGGCAACTTTGCCTTTGGAAGAAAACCGTTTGCTATAATTGTCGCCTATTGTTTTGGCGGAGAAACTCTTATGGGTTGGGTGCATGATCCTTTAACTGGTGAAACTGTTTGGGCTGGTAAAGGGAAGGGCTGTTGGAAAGGGGACAAACGTTTGAGATTACCAAACACACCAGATCTCAAGGATATGACCGGATCCTTAGGTAAAAGATATGCTAAACGTATTAAAAAATTTGAAGACAGCCCTCAAAACATTAGGCGTTTAGGTTGCGTTGGCAAGGACTACATAGATTTGGTACTTGGAAACCTAAATTTTGCAAGATATTCCTTTTATTTAAAGCCTTGGGACCATGCTGCGGGAGTATTACTTCATACAGAGGCAGGGGGCCATAACCACCTCTTTAAAGCAGATAGATCCTACTATCCAGCACTTATGCCAGAAGAGGCCATTGCAAATAATGAGGTCATGTTGTTAGCACCAGATATGCATACCATCAAATCAATTGCGGACTTGTTGAATGAAAAAATAGGCTCTAAGACGAAATAACCATTCTTGCGCACCCAAAATAAAAAATATTTTAAGAAGGAAAAAAAATGACACCAAAAAGACTCGCATTTATTGGACTTGGAACCATGGGATATCCGATGGCAGGACACCTTGCCAAAGCAGGACACGATGTAACCGTATACAATCGAACAAATGATAAAGCGATCGTCTGGTTAAACGAATTTGATGGTAATCTAGCTTCAACACCCGCTAAAGCCTCAAAAGGTTGTGATATCGTCTTCGCATGTGTTGGCAATGATGATGATTTGCGGAGTGTTGTTTTTGGCGATGACGGCATTTTAAATGGTATGGACGAAGGGGCAATCTTTATTGATCATACAACTGCTTCTGCTGACATAGCTCGTGAGATTTTTTCAGTTGCACAAAGTAAGAAAAAAAAATTTCTGGATGGTCCTGTTTCTGGTGGGCAGGCTGGTGCGGAAAACGGAGCACTAACAATTATGCTTGGCGGAGAGAGAGAGACATTCAATATTTGCAAACCCATCCTTCAATCCTATGGAAAAGCGGTTACTCTTATGGGTGGCGCAGGGGCGGGTCAATTGACTAAGATGGTCAATCAGATTTGTGTAGCGGGGCTAGTCCAGGGTCTTTCAGAGGGCCTTAACTTTGCTGAAAAAGCAGGACTTGATGCAAAGTTGGTAGTTGATGTCATCTCCCAGGGAGCAGCACAATCTTGGCAGATGGACAACCGAGGTTACACCATGATTGATGACAAATTCGATTTTGGTTTTGCAGTTGACTGGATGCGAAAAGATCTGAAAATCTGCATCAATGAGTCAGAAAACAACAAGGCCAAAATACCTATCACCAAAATAGTTGCTGGCTATTATGATCAAGTCAAAAAAAAAGGAGGAAATCGCTGGGATACATCCAGTTTGATTCGCCTACTGAGGGACTAGCGACAAAACACTTATAAAGTTCTCTCTCAAGTGCGGGCTTGAATTATTTTTTCCAAAGATTGCAAAAATCTTGACCTATCCCTCTTAGAAAAAGGTGCAGGGCCACCTGTAATTTCTCCAATTTCACGTAGCCCAACCATCAAATTACGTGTTGCAAGCGCTGAACCAATAGAATTGTCAGTAAAAGCATAGCCATTTGGTCGAATTGCTTTAGCCCCTTTTTTTAGGCACTGATCTGCCAAAGGAATATCATTTGTAACGACAATGTCCCCCTCTTGAATTTTTTGTAGAATCCATTCATCAGCGGCATCTGATCCCTGCGATACAACTACTATTGATACCAGAGGACTGGGGTAGGGACGAATACCACCATCGCTAACAAAAATTATCTTCAGGCAATGTCTTGCACCAATCCTCAAAATTTCACTTTTTACAGGACAGGAGTCAGCATCAACAAAAATTTCAGGTAAGTATATTTTATTTTTTTTGATATCAGGTCTCCGATTTGACCTTATGCCATAGAACTTCTAGTTCATGAAGATCGCAGTTCTCAGGGGCTTTACCATCTTTGGCCAGCAATGCTTCCACACCCTTAAAACGACGCTCAAACTTTGCATTACCATGGCGAAGGGCTGTTTCTGGATCTAGGTCAAGCTTTCTTGCTAAGTTCACACAAGTAAAGAGTAGGTCTCCCAGTTCGTCCATTTGCTTTTCCAAATCTACTTTTGTTTTTAACTCAATGTTCATTTCTTTAATTTCTTCATCAAATTTTTTCAAAACGTCCTTGGCATCACTCCAATCGAAACCCACTCGAGCCGCACGTTTTTGAAGCTTTAAAGCACGTGTAAGCGCTGGTAGGCTTTTTGTAACACCGTCAAGCGCACTGTAAGCTATATTAGGGTGATTATTCTTTTTCTTTCGCTCAAGGTCCTTAGAGTCTTCCCAAGACGCTAATTGTGCATCCGAAGTTTTGATTACAGCATTTCCAAATACATGAGGATGACGTCTAATTAGTTTGTCACAAATAGCCTGTACTACATCATAAAATGAAAAAAGCGAGTTTTCTTCTGCAATGCGTGCGTGAAAGATGACTTGAAGTAGTAAATCACCTAATTCATCAACTAATGCTAACATGTCTTTTTGTTCAATAGCCTCAACAACTTCATATGCTTCTTCTATTGTATTTGATGCTATGGTTTCGAAGGTTTGTTCAACATCCCACGGACAGCCTTTTGTCGGATGTCGGAGTAGGGCCATAATTTCAATTAGATTTTCTATATTTCGATTTGGCTTGGATTTCATTTTTTCCTCAATAAAAATTTATTGTTGAAAATATTATCTATTTCAAATCAATTGAAATAGAAGATAATTTGTCAAATAAGATGATGATATGAAAGTTCGCTACGTCACCACCTAAGATCAGCAAAAATGTTAAAGAAGTGAGCAAACTATTTATACACCCACAATATTGTTTAGTAATCGCATAATGTATATTATGGAAAATTAAATAAATACATAATTAATCAATAATTTAATGAACTTTTTAAATATTTTAAATTAAAAAAACTTTATAGTAAATTTACAGCGTAATGTTTCTGATGCTCGCTATCAGTTAAAAAATTGAAAGTAAATTTATGGTAAAACTAAGCCTCTAAGATCATACCATCAAAGGCAGGTTCAACATTTTTTGGCAATTTATTTTTTAGTTCTTCATAGTCAAAGCTTGACCCCATATGTGTCAAAACCCCTCGCCTAACACGTGCACGTTGCATCCAATCTAACGCCTTATCTACGTGAGCGTGTGTTGGATGAGGACGATCTATTAAGGTGCCTATAATCCATGTATCAATGCCATCAAGAATTTTAAAAGCTTCTTCCGGCATTTCTACAACGTCAGTTGAATAAGCAATTGAGCCAAACCGAAATCCCATGCTTTTACAATAACCATGATCCTGGACAAAAACATTTATGTCTACATCACCAATAGTTAGCTTATCGCCATTTTTTAAAGTATGGGGATTAAGCGTAGGCTTATAATGCATTTTTACATCTACAGCTAATGGTTCTAAAACGTAGTTAAATCGGTGCCTAATACAAGCAACCGTTTCTGCATCAGCGTACATGTCAATTGCAGTATTCATGGAACGGTTAATCTGGCGTAAATCGTCAATACCATGCAGATGATCAGCGTGATAATGAGTATAGAGGACAGCATCTAGACGATTGACATTTGCGTTTAACAATTGCTGCCTTAGATCTGGCGAAGTATCAACTAAGATGCACGTACTTTTATTTTCTACTAAAATTGATGACCTGAGACGGCTATTTTTAGGGTTTTTAGAGTCAATTCTGCCCCAACCAAGGCCAACAGCTGGAGTACCAGTAGCTCCTCCACAACCTAGGATAGTTACTTTCATTTGGCTTTAGCCTCATTAAAAAGAGTAAAAAAATTGTCTGTTGTCACATCAGCTATCTCTTCAATTGACAAGCCTTTTATCTCTGCAACTTTTTCAGCTGTATATCGGGTAAAAGCAGGTTCATTAACCTTCCCTCGCATTGGTACTGGGGCTAAAAAAGGTGAGTCAGTCTCAACAAGCAACCTGCTAAGCGGCGTTTCTCTAACTATATCACGTAACTCATCAGCTTTTTTGAAAGTGACAATTCCGGAGATAGATAAATAAAGGCCCAAACTTATTGCTGTCTCAGCTAGTGCACGTGAGCTTGAAAAACAATGTAATAAACCGCGAAATTCACCTTTTGAAGTTTCCTCTTTTAATATCCTAGCCATGGCATCATCCGCATTTCGGGTATGAATAACTAGAGGGAGTCCTGACACTCGAGAAGCCTCTATATGAGACCTAAATTGTCGTTCCTGAACCTCCGTTGGGCTTTTATTGTAATAAAAATCAAGGCCTGTCTCTCCAAAACCAATCACTTTGTTATGCTCAGCTAAACGAATAAGCTCTTTTGGATCTACTTCTGGCTCATTTTCAGCATTATGTGGATGGATACCCACAGTACAAAATACATTATCATAACGACGTGCAATATTTAGCACTTGATCAAATCTTGTTATGTGGGTGCAAATGGATAGCATGTGTTTCACCCCAGCCTTATCTGCTCGGGCTATTACACCATCCATATCATCAACAAACTCAGGATAATCGAGATGGCAGTGACTATCAACAAACATTTATTAATTCCAATAGTTGCATAAGCCTATTTTTTTAATCCGCAATAAAACGAGGGAACAATCCCTTCGGTTTTGGTAAAACAGTTCCTGGCTTCAAGTAAAAATCTTTACCCAAATGTGCAAATGAACGATGATCATTACTCACAGCTAGTTGTTCTAACATAAGAGACATTGTATCAGGCATAAAAGGTTGTAAGACTAGCGCAATGCGTCGAATGGACTCACTTAGCACGTACAAGACAGTTCCCATACGACTTGGATCACTTTTTTTAAGATTCCAAGGAGCCTGAAAATCCACATAACTATTGGCTGCTCGAACGACGGTCCAAATAATTTCTAGGGCCTCGTGAAATTGTTGACTATCAAAAGCGTAACGCAATTTTTTAATGATTTCCTCTGCTTGTCTCAAAAGTGCAATATCCTCAGTCGTGAATTTCCCATAATGAGGAACTAAACCACCGCAGTTATTAGCAACCATTGAAAGTACTCGCTGTGCCAAATTTCCAAGGTCATTAGCTAATTCACCGTTCATACGGTTTACCATAGCTTTATGAGAAAAATCCCCATCGTTGCCAAACGGAACCTCCCGTAAAAGAAAGTAACGAACTTGATCGAGGCCGTAGCGATCGACTAGATCAACTGGATCAATGACGTTACCGAGAGATTTAGAAATTTTTTCACCCTCATTAGTCCACCAACCATGTGCAAATACACGTTTAGGCGTTTCGAGCCCCGCTGCAAGCAAAAAAGCAGGCCAATAAACCGCATGAAAACGAAGAATATCTTTTCCAACCATGTGCAGTTCACAAGGCCAATAGGTGGCGTACTCGCTTCCATTTATTTTGGGATAACCAACCCCCGTAATATAATTAGTTAGAGCATCGAGCCATACATACATGATATGTTTATCATCATCTGGGACTGGCACACCCCAATTGAAGGTTGTCCGTGAGATAGATAAATCTCTGAGACCTCCTTTTACGAAACTTAAAACCTCATTGCGGCGAGATTGTGGAGCTATAAAATTTGGGTTTTCATCGTAAAATTTCAGTAATTTATCACCCCATTCAGAAAGTTTGAAAAAATAACTTGGTTCCTCTACCCACTCAACCTCCGCACCAGTAGGGGCTACCTTCTTTCCACCTGGTCCATCAATCAGCTCGCTTTCACCATAAAAAGCTTCATCTCGAACAGCATACCAGCCTGAATAGCTATCAAGATAAATCTCACCTCTATTGAAAAGCTTTTGCCACAAATCTTGAACAGACTTTTTGTGACGCATTTCTGTTGTTCGTATAAAATCATCGTGAGAAAAATTCATTATTGTCGCCAGATCACGAAAATTTTTGGATACCTTGTCTGTGAATACCTGTGGATCAACACCAGCCATTTGCGCAGATTTTTCGACTTTTTGACCATGCTCATCTGTTCCTGTTAGAAATTTTACGTCAAAACCATCAAGCCGCTTAAAGCGAGCGAGCACATCACAGGCCAAAGTCGTGTATGCGTGCCCTATGTGCGGGGCATCATTGACATAATAAATAGGCGTAGTTACGTAGTAAGGTTTAATAGAACGTACTCCACAGAAAATCTATACTTGCACAGTTTTTTCCAATAATA
>CACKCT010000017.1:0-23692 GCA_902598645.1 Rhodospirillaceae bacterium
CCACAGGTGTAAAAGGTTGATAGGCAAAGAATATGACTGAACGTCCAGCATTGATGACAGTAAGTGATGCCGCTGCCAAACAGGTGCAGGCTTTGCTTAGTAATAGAGGAAAGCCATCCGTAGGCATTCGTATCGGCATCAGCACCAAGGGTTGCTCTGGTATGTCATATACCATTGAATATGCAGATGAAAAAGGACCTTTTGATGAGGTGCTTGAAGATAAGGGTGTTACTATTCTGATAGATCCAAAGGCAACAATGTTCATTATTGGAACCGAAATGGACTATGTTGTCGACAAGTTACAGTCTGGTTTTGTTTTTTCTAATCCTAACGAAAAAGGTCGCTGTGGCTGTGGTGAATCCTTCCACGTTTGATAAATCGTTAATGCGTAACTTTTTTTTGGACCACTTTTTGAGAATAGGGGTGGTCCTATATTTTTTCAGGAACTTTTGGTCTTATGAACGGCCTTTATAATAAAGCGCAAGAACAAAAGACTATTGAACTAGAAGTCTTCCCATGCTGGTCCTGTAAGGGGCCAGTATCAGATAGTAGTGCCTTCTGCGAAACCTGCGGTGCCGTCCAACCACCTGGACGGGCAAATTATTTTGTGTGTTTTGGTCTCAAACCGTCATTTGATGTTGATGTTGTTTTGCTTGACCAACATTATTTTGACTTACAGCGAAACCTTCACCCAGATCGATTTGCGACAAGTTCCGCTCAAGAAAAATCATTAAGTCAGAGACAGGCAACTGCAATTAACGATGCATATGAAACTCTAAAGGACCCTTTAAGCCGTGCTGACTATTTGATTGATATACTCGGTGTTACATTCCTTCCAGAAGGTTGCAATTTGGCCAATGATCAAGAACTTCTTTTGGAGTCTATGGAATTGCGTGAAGCCCTAGAAGAATGTGAAAATTTGGAGAAAGTAAATGTTTTTTCAACTTGTATTCAGGATAAAATTAAGAGTTGCATAGAGAAACTCTCAAAGTTGTTCAAGGATAATGATTTTGAAGGTGTTTGCCGGTTGAAAACTAGACTAAGATACTTAGAAAAGTTGACAGAAGAAATTCGTATGAAGCAAGCGAAGTTGATTTAATGTCATGGCCAATTTAATACAAATTCACGAGCCTGGTAAAACTCCTGAGCCTCACAGTAGAGAGGGTAATTTAGCAGTTGGTATTGATCTTGGTACAACTAATTCCGTAATTGCTGTTAGTTCTGACAATAACCCAAAGATTCTTCGTGACTCAGCTGGTATGGGGTTAGTTCCCTCAATAATAGCCTATGCTGAGGACGGCTCATTTATGGTAGGTAGTTCAGCTCGTGATCTTCTAGTTGAGCATCCAGAATGTGTAGTTAGTTCTGTTAAACGCTTAATGGGCCGTGGACTAGAAGATGTAAAAAGTCTTGGAGGAGCACTCCCTTTTGACGTTGAGCCTTATGCAGAGGGAGAGAGCGGTATGGTTCGTCTCAACGTTGCTGGACAGAAAATTACACCAGTAAAAATTTCTGCTGACATTCTTAGTAGCTTAAAAGCTCGCGCTGAATTGGAGTTGAGACAGACCGTCAATCAGGCAGTTATTACAGTTCCAGCATATTTTGATGATGGAGCACGTACAGCTACAAAAGATGCCGCTAAACTCGCCGGTATTGACGTGCTGCGTTTGGTCAATGAGCCAACAGCTGCGGCTCTTGCCTACGGACTTGACAAGGGTGCCGAGGGCATTTTTGCAGTTTATGATTTGGGAGGAGGAACTTTTGATATTTCCATTCTTCGTATGGAAAAGGGAGTTTTTCAAGTACTTGCAACAGGTGGAGATGCCTCATTGGGAGGTGATGATTTTGATCACAAAATAGCGGAGTACTTTCTGGATGATCAGTTAAAAGATGGAATTAATTCTACTGATGTGAAAACAGCCTTGTTAGTGGCGAAGCTTGCTAAAGAACATTTGAGTATTGAAGATAGTGGCGAGTGGGTCCTTAAATTAGGCGATAACGAAACCAGCCATAAACTTGACCGTGCTACACTTGATAACCTGATCAGCTCCTTGGTGGAGCGTACAATTAAGATTTGCAAGACTGTTTGTGATGATGCAAACCTCGTACCAAATGTAATCAACGGCGTGGTGCTTGTTGGGGGTTCTACACGCATTCCGCTTGTCCGTTGTAAGGTTGCTGAATTATTTGGCAGTGAACCTTTGTCCGATATTAATCCAGATGAAGTGGTTGCTATTGGTGCGGCTTTACAAGCGGAAGCACTTACTGTTGGCTCTGAAAACTTGCTACTTGATGTCACTCCCTTGAGTCTCGGTATTGAAACTATGGGTGGCATGGTAGAGAAAATCATTCCACGGAACACCACGATCCCAGTTGCCAAGGCTCAGGAGTTCACAACTTATGTTGATGGTCAAACAGCTATGGTGGTACATGCCACTCAGGGAGAACGTGAAATGGTTGGAGACAACCGTTCTTTGGCACGTTTTGAGCTCCATGGAATCCCCCCAATGGCTGCAGGTGCTGCGCGTATTCAGGTTACTTTTACTGTTGACGCTGATGGACTTCTAACTGTAACTGCAAAGGAAAAGTCAACAGGTAAGGAAGCCAAAGTTGCTGTTAAACCGTCTTACGGTATAGACGAAGCAGAAATGGCTGATATGCTCTATGAAAGTATGAAACATGCAAAGGTTGATATTGAGGAGCGTCTGCTTGTAGAGGCAAGAGTTGAGGCGGGAAGAAACCTGAATGCTGTGTCTGCTGCATTAACGAAGGATAAGCACTTACTTAGTGATGTTCAAATTATTGAAATTGAAGATCGTATGCATAATTTGAAAGATGCTGTCAAAGGGACTAATCGTAATTCTATAATATTAGCCTCAGAACAGCTTGAAAACGCAACAAAGGAATTTGCAGAAAAACGCATGGATCAAGGTATTCGCTCAGCCCTTAAGGGGGTTGACGTTGATGCACTTGATGAGCAAGCGACAAAAGGTTAAAAGGCTTCAACTATTTTATTATTTGTCTCTGAGGAGAAAGCAAATGCCCAAAATAACTTTCGTTACCGCTGATGGCATATCCAAAGAATTTGATGCACCCTGTGGCCTATCGGTATTGGAAGTTGCCCACAAAAACAACATTAATTTAGAAGGTGCCTGCGAGGGTTCGCTTGCATGCTCAACTTGCCATGTCATAGTAGATGATGAATGGTTTTCGAAACTAGGTGAGGCCTCTGAAGAAGAGGAAGATATGCTAGACCTTGCATTTGGTTTGACGCATACATCCCGACTTGGTTGTCAGATTAAAATGACGGATGAATTCGATGGCCTTCGCGTCACACTCCCATCTGCAACCCGAAACATGTTGGTTGATTGAAATGAAGTGGAGTGACATTCACGAAATTGCAATTGAGCTTGAAGAAGCTCACCCAGACGTAGATATATTAAATCTTCGATTTACTGATCTTTGGAAGTGGATTCAAGAACTTCCTGGTTTTGATGATGATCCCCAGAAATCAAATGAGAAGATTCTTGAAGCAATTCAAATGACCTGGTTAGATGAGCGGGATTGATGCGCATTGTTACCGTTCCCGTTACTGTGTTTCAGCAAAATTGTTCGGTGGTTTGGTGCTCCGAAACAATGAAAGCTGGGGTGGTAGATCCTGGTGGAGATTTAAATCAGATAATTCGGGTGGTTGAAGACTACAATGTTGATGTTGAAAAAATTTTAATTACACACGGGCATCTTGACCATGTGGGCGGAGCCTCAGAATTAGCTGAGCGATTGGATGTACCAATTGAGGGACCTCACAAGGATGATGACTTCTGGATAAGGCAATTACCAGAACAAGCCGCTCAATTTAACTTTCCTGAGAGTAGTTCTTTTGTTCCAAACAGATGGCTTGATGATGGGGATACAACTAGTATTGGCAATTTTGATTTCAACGTATTTCACTGTCCGGGCCATACACCAGGTCACGTGATCTTTTATCAGCCGAGAGAGAATGTTGCATTTGTTGGTGATGTACTCTTTCAAGGTTCAATTGGACGAACTGATTTTCCGCGTGGAAACCAAAAGGACTTAATTGAATCGATTACCCAGAAACTATGGCCCTTAGGCAATGATGTAAGATTTTTCCCTGGTCATGGTCTAACGTCAACTTTCGGTGATGAGCGTAAAAACAATCCTTTTGTTGGAGATGATATTGTTGATTTTTCACCATACGGTATTTAAAAAAAATTTTTTATTAATGGAGCAACCTTAACAGCAGTTTTTCAATTTTGATTGTCAAATTTGTTAGTCTGATTATGAGTGAGTAGCATCTTATGAAAATCAACAAAAAAAATTTCAGTCAAGACTCTTAAAAGGACTGTTGTACGCTCAACCAAAACGCTTATATTGCACTTTATGAGTACCAAATTGAACACCTTAGGATTAGCAAAGCCAGCCTCGAAGACACGGGTTGTAGTTGCCATGTCTGGTGGAGTAGATAGTTCCGTAACAGCAGCTATATTACACGAGGAAGGTTATGATGTTGTAGGGATTACTTTGCAACTCTACGACCATGGTAAGGCCTCGTCCAAATCAGGTACCTGTTGCGCTGGACGAGATATTAATGATGCACGCAATGTAGCGGATGTAATTGGCATTCCTCATTATGTTTTAAATTTTGAAAATCGCTTTAAAGAAGCCGTAATAGAAGACTTCGCAGATAGTTATTTACGTGGAGAAACTCCAATTCCATGCGTGCGGTGCAACGAAAGTGTCAAGTTTACAGATTTATTGGAAAAAGCGAAGGGGCTGGGCGCAGACCTAATGATCACTGGTCACTACGTGCGCCGACTTGTGGGAGAGAATGGGGCCGAGCTTCATGTTGGGACCGACCAAACACGTGACCAAAGCTATTTTATGTTTTCTATGAAACGTGAACATCTTGATTTTTTACGCTTTCCATTGGGTGACTTGGATAAAAACGCTACTCGTGAATTAGCTCGTAAGTATGAGCTTCCCGTAGCAAATAAACGAGATAGTCAGGATATTTGCTTCGTGCAGGAGGGCTCATACAGTGACATAGTTCGTAGGTTGCGCCCATCGGCCTTGATTGTGGGAGATATTGTTGATCTAGATGGTAATATTATAGGTAATCACTCAGGAATAATTAATTATACGGTTGGTCAGAGGCGGGGACTAGGGATTGCCTCAGCAGAGCCTCTATATGTAATACGTTTGGACCCTCTGACCTCGCAAGTAGTTGTCGGACCAAAAGAGGCGCTCAGGCGTCAATCTATCACCATCAAAGATATTAACTGGTTGGGTGCTGGTAATTTTCCAACTAGTGATCTTAGACTCAAAGTCAAATTACGTTCTACCCAATCTCCTTTAAGCGCAAGCATAAATGCTTGTGGCGATGGAATGGCTAAAGTTGTTCTAGACGACTATCAAGGTGCTGTGTCTCCAGGGCAGGCTTGCGTATTTTATGATAATGAACGAGTGATGGGTGGTGGGTGGATCATACGCGAGGAAGGGCTTGAACAATAATTAGCGTGCGATTGCCTCTTTAGGTGTAGGAATAGAGGATGTGTGTTCAAGCGATTTAGCGTTGTATCCATTTTCTTGTTGATGTCTCCACATGCTAGAATACAAACCGTTTTCTTTCATCAACTTTAAGTGGCTTCCTCGTTCTGCAACTTGTCCCTCACTTAGGATGATGATTTCGTTTGCATGTGTAATAGTAGATAAGCGATGGGCAATGATTAACGTGGTGCGTCCATTGGAGACCTGCTCAAGTGATTCTTTAATTTCTTTTTCTGTGTGGGTATCCAAAGATGAGGTTGCCTCGTCAAATACAAAAATAGAAGGTTTTTTTAAAATAGTCCTGGCAATCGCAATACGTTGTTTCTCACCACCCGATAATTTAAGACCCCGTTCACCAACGTTAGTATTATATCCATCGGGGAGGCTAGAAATAAAATCGTGAATAGCAGCCAGTTTTGCCGCTTCCTCAACCTCAAGAATTGTTGCATCAGGACGTCCGTAACAAATGTTATAAAAAATTGTATCATTAAACAGGACTGTATCCTGTGGTACTATTCCTATGGCTGTGCGCCAACTATTTTGGGTGACGCTTCGTGCGTTTTGGCCGTCAATTAGAATACTACCCTGATCAACATCATAAGAACGAAACAGAAGTCTTGCTATTGTTGATTTACCTGACCCACTAGACCCCACTATGGCCGTAGTTTTACCTGCTGGAATCTTGAACGAAATATTATTAAGGATAGGTTTAAGTGAGTTATAGGCAAATGAGACGTTTCTGAATTCTATTTCTGCTCCCCCGATTTTAATGCTAGGCGCTGAGGGAGAGTCTACTATTTCAGCTTGTTCATTTAACAAAGTAAACATATGTTCCATATCTACAAGTGAATGTTTTATTTCACGGTAGCTTGACCCCAAGAAACTAAGTGGGATGTAGAGTTGCAGAAGATAAGTATTAACAAGAACGAAATCACCTACAGTCATGGTACCACTTGACACACCATACCCAGCCATGATCATCATAATGCATGCGCCAATTGCAATAATCGCCCCTTGACCTGTATTGAGAAGGGATAGAGTGACTTTAGCAGTAATAGCCGCAGCTTCATAAGCTTTCATGGCTTTACCAAAACGAGCAGCTTCATGCTCTTCGTTACCAAAATATTTGACGGTTTCATAGTTGATCAAACTATCTACAGCCTTGGTATGAGCATCGCTGTCAGTATCATTCATGGTGCGGCGAAATTTTATACGCCATTCAGTAATTATCAATGTCCAAAGAACATAGCAGGCTATAGTAGTGGCTGTGACAAGGGAAAATAGTACTTCAAACAGTCCCCATAGTAGGCCTAGAACCATCAGAATTTCTACTATCGTAGGGATGATGTTAAACAGAAACATCCTGAGCACATACTCAATTCCCTTTGTGCCACGTTCAATTGCTCGACTTAGGCCACCTGTCCGCCTATCAAGGTGAAAGCGTAAGGCCAAATCATGTATGTGACGAAATGTCTGCACACCGGCCCGTCTAATTGCTCGTTCAGCAACAGTTGCAAAAACTGCTGCTTGTAATTCTTTAAAGGTTAATGCTAAGATTCTTAGCACTCCATAACCAATGAGAAGGCCAATCGGGACAACAATAGCAAAGTTTTTGGCATCTATCCCTTGTCCAGGCACAGGTTCACTTAGAGCATCCACAGCATGCTTGAGAAGGAACGGTACACCAATAGCTGCGAGCTTTGCGAAGATCAGTAACGTTAAGGAAAGAACGACTCTGGAGCGAACCGAAAATTCATTTTGTGGCCAAAGATAAGGCAATAAGAAACGAATGGAGCTGAAATCGCCTGATAGTTTAGTGTGCTGAGGATCATATCTAGGTTTGTATCTGGGTTTTGGCATGTTCGTATAAGAATTTTTGAATAAATATAGGCCTTACTAATATAGTTATTTTCTCTAGTTTTTCTACTTAAGAACAAAACCCATAAATTTACTTTTTAGACTCAAGAAAATCTATATACAATCAAAAGAATACAACTATCTATTGTGAAGCCTGACTTTGATTGGCCATGGAAAATTCGCCTTTAACCAATAATTTTTTTGTCTTGTTAGCGTTGATACACATTTTGTTTTAATAAACCAACGAAAGCACATAATTTGAAATTAGCAGAGTTAATTACAGACAAAAAAAGGAATTGATGTTGCTAGCTGTTTACGATTTGTTGAGAAAACTCATGTAGGTTAGTGTTTGTTCAACTTATATGTTTCGTGCTTTTAGGGAAAAATGCGCTATCAAGTATTAAATTATAAATACATCAAATTATGGTTTCCTCTTGATGGAGGTAAGTCTCCCTGCTCTGCCAAAATATGCATGGGGACTCCATCTGCTCATAGTGAGAAGACGTGTTCAGGTATAGAACATTGAGTACTATTCTAGAATGAAAAAATATAATTTGAGTAGAGAACTTTCAAACGCAGAGGTCTATGATTTAGCTAGCACTTTGCTGAAACAATATGGTCAGGATGCTGCAGTTTTCGCTTCCCTTCAAGCGGGAGAGAAGTTAAGCAACGGTGACATGATCGGATATAGGATATGGAAACGCCTGGTCATGCTTGTTGATGGTATTCTTGAGAAGAATTACTTAGAGCAAAATTGTTTACATTGACTCAAATTAGGAAAGCCAGATGTTAATTAGGTCTAAGCTATTTTTTTGGTAGGTAAACATGGCTGAAGAAAATATAAATTCTGATGAGGAATTAGAGGCTAAAGATAATCTTGCTGATACCAATGAAGAATTGAAAACAGTAGATGCTGGGGATAATTCTGGAAAAGCATCAAATTTTGAAGATGATGCTGAAGAAATCATCGATGCTGTTTATGAAGTTCCCGTCGATATTACTGCAGTTCTGGGCACATCCAATATGCCAATAAGCCAAGTGCTAAAACTTGGACGTGGTGCAGTTGTTGAGTTAGAACGCTTAGTTGGCGAAGAAATAGAACTTTTTGCTCAAGAAAATCTTATTGCTAAGGGGGAAGTTGTAGTAATCGATGATCACCTTGCTGTAAGTATAACTAAAATTATAAAGCGTCTGTGAAGAGAACGTTAAACTTAACTTATTTCGGATTTAGCCCCATTGATGCCATAACTTTAAACTCTATAAAGAAAAAAACACATACTAAGCGGTCTATTTTAAAATTGTATTGTGGTTGTTTGCTCTTATGTTGAAAAAATGTTTTTCACTTTAGGTGTAGCTAGGTGATACTTAACAAATTTAACGTGACACCTTTAGAATATTATTTAACCAATTAAAAAGAGAAAACAAACAAATTACGATTTAAAAGAAAGTTATTTGTTCATTCTTCTGGAAAATAGGGAATATTTCTCAGTGAATTTTGACTTATGGTTGACCTTGATAGCTTGAAGAAGATGGTAATGAGACGGTACGTAACAAAGTTTAATACCTGGATAAGTCCTGAATATGTCAATCAGAAAAATTGAAATTTTGTGTACTCTTGGCCCTGCATCACTTGATGAACAAGTGATCAAACGTTTAGATGGGTTAGGAGTTGGACTTTTTAGGATTAATCTATCGCATACAAAGTCCCACAACCTCTCATCTATTATTGAAACTATTCAATCACATACGGATGTACCAATTTGTCTTGATACGGAAGGTGCGCAAATCAGGACGGGTGACTTTAAAGAGAGTCAGATTGAGCTTAGAGAAAACAGTATTGTTCGTGGTTCCCGCAGCAAGGTTCCGGGAAATGAAGAGCGCTTTAACTTTTACCCAAAAAGTATTGTAGATGAGTTTCAAGTAGGGGATTTTATTAGCATAGACTTTAATTCCGTTCTTGTTCAGGTCATAGGTATGGATGAGTCCGGTGCAATCCTGCGTGTAATAAATGGAGGGCTTGTCGGACAAAATAAAGCGGTAACTGTTGACCGTGATATCTCTCTAGCTCCCTTAACAGCGAATGATCAGGCGTCCCTTAAAATAGGCATTGAAAAAAAACTTTCTCACTTTGCTTTGTCTTTTGCTAGTTGCAAAGAAGACGTCGAAGAAATCCGCCAATTAACAAAAAAAAGTGCATACATTATATCAAAAATAGAATCTTTAAGAGGGCTCTCTCATATAGATGAAATTGCGGCTGCTTCTGATGCATTATTAATTGACCGTGGTGATTTGTCGCGTCAAGTGCCGCTGGAACGAATTCCGGAAGTTCAAAAGGCCATTATAAGTAGTGCTAAGAAGCTCGAACGTAAGGTGTATGTTGCGACTAATTTATTGGAGTCAATGATCACGCATCCAACACCAACTCGAGCTGAGGTAAATGATATATATAATACGTTGCTTGATGGAGCTGATGGTCTAGTCCTTGCAGCGGAAACGGCGATTGGTGCTCATCCTATAGCTTGTGCCTCTATGGTAGTGAAGATGGTCCGCAATTATGAAGAACCAAAATTAACTAACCCTCTAGAATATCCTTTTGACCCCATATCGCTGCTAGTTGAACCTCATGGTGGCCATTTAGTACAGTGTTATGCTAGCGATAAAGAGATAGAGCAAGATGATCATCTTATTAAGCTCACAGTTTCTGACAGAACACTTCTTGATTGTGAACAAATATCTATTGGCACATACTCTCCTTTAACAGGTTTTATGGATCGTCAGACATGCGAGGCTGTCTTGGAGACCAATCGACTTCCAAATGGTACTGTTTGGACAATGCCGATCCTTTTAGCAATACCAGAAGAAGATGTAAAAAGTTTTGGGGTCGGTAATCGAATTGGCCTCGCAGGGGCTAACGGTAAAGTTTATGCGACCTTAGATGTTTCAGAAATTTTTTCTATGAATCTAGAGTACGTTGCACAGAAATGGTTTGACACAACATCTACTAGGCACCCTGGTGTTGCGCGGTTGTTTGAGGGTGGCAATAGATTTGTTGCTGGTGATGTTGCTACACTAGAACGGCTACCATCATCATACAGGCATTGCGAGTTAACTCCAGCACAAAGTCGCTTTATTTTTGCCCATAAGGGTTGGTCAAAGGTAATTGGCTTTTATACTCATTGCCCTATACATCGTGGTCATGAATACATGCAAATAAAAGCCCTTGAGGATACGTGTGCTGACGGACTGTATATCAATCCGGTTATCGGGCATACAGAAAGTGGAGATTTTGTTCCAAGATCAATTTTGCTTAGCTATCAGACAATGTTAGATTTTGGTTTGTTTCCAAAAGGCAAAGTTATTATGGGAGGTGTAACCACATATCCTCGACATGCTGGTCACCGTGAGACCGTTTTTACAGCTTTATGTCGTAAGAACATGGGCTGTAGTCACTTCATCATATATAGTGATCAAATGGAACAAGACAAGCGTGGACTTGTTGCTAGCCAAACGTTTGTCGAAACCATTGGTGATTTTGGTATCCAATTAGAGTTTTATGATTCTGTTGGATACGACGAATATACAGCTAGTTATGGTTCTGTCACTGATAGTGACAATATGCGCTCAATCGATGCAACAAAAATTCGGTCATTACTACGAGATGGAAGAAGTATTCCAGACTGGATGATGCGCAAAGTTGTTCAAGAAAGCCTGCAATTAGAGTTTGCAAATAAACAGAGCTTGTTTGTAAGATGAAAAAGGGTTTGGTTTTTTGGTTCTCCGGACTTTCTGGAGTTGGTAAAACTACAGTTGCAAACATAGTCCGTCAGCGTCTTGAAACTAGCGATTTTAAAGTTTCTGTGCTTGATGGAGATGACATTCGCAATCGTTTGCACAGACACCTTGGATTTAGCGACACAGACATAAAAGAGAATAACAAACTTATTGCTGGATTGTGTGAGAGCGAGAGATTGCACGCCGATATTATTCTGGTACCTATTATTTCACCTTACGTTGAGTCCCGTGCGGATGCGCGGAAGCAATTATCTCCTGGGTTTTTTGAAATTCATTTATTTGCTGAGATTTCAATACTAGAAGAACGTGATACAAAAGGCCTTTATGCTAAAGCTCGTAACGGTGAAATTGAGAACCTAATTGGATATTCACCAAACTCTTCTTATGAACCACCTGAAAAACCTGATATTGTCATTAACACCGGACTTATTTCAATTAACAAGTCATGTGACATTTTAATGAACTTTATTCTTTCCCAAGTGGGGAAGTAGCTTGGTTGGCTATTAATTTCATAGTATTCTGATAAGATAACGAACTCTTGGTAGACTAAGAAAATTATTTAATCAATTATAAGTGCAAACATATACTTTGATAATTCATAAATTATTATAGTACTTTACAAGGTGTCTTCAATAATAAGAGGCGGGGAGACTGAAGTTGTCATCCAAGAACCAGAATATATGCCTTTTTTAACTTTTTCTAACTCCCAATTAAATTTTAATTTTCTATTATCCTTGCTAGTTATGGTGACTGCAAATTGTGACCGTTCATTAGTTTTGAAAACCCTCTCAATTTTGTGGTTGCTGTGATTTAAAATATTCTTATAGTTTTCACTTTTCAAAATAAGCGTAAAACGCTGAATTGGTCCGGTCATGAGCCGATTGCTTGGGTGAGCAAATGCCCAGGTTTGTAAAATTCCAGCATCCGGTATGGGGTCGTTATTATTTTGCAGAGATTGAAGTTGGATTTTTATAACAATTTTTGGTGGTATACTAGGATGTGGTGTAATCAGCTCTAAAGCACCTGCGGGTCCAATGGACGCAAGCCAAAGTAGTGTTATTATTGTTCTTAGTTTTTTCATTCATTTATTTTCCCAAGCTACATTAAAGCTTACACCAAAATTTAAATCCAGTTTCTACAGAAATGGTGCACGGGCCCGTGGCCAGAACCTATGCCTAGAATATCTGAGGAGGTGATTGCAGCTTGAAGATAGGTGTGGGCCTCATGTGTGGCAACCTCAATAGTTAAACCCTTCGCAATCCCAGCGGTGATGGATGAGGAAAGTGTGCAGCCGGTTCCATGTGTGTTTTTTGTATCAATCCGTGGCGCAGTAAGCCGTATCGGTGACTTTCCCTCAAGTACTAAAATGTCAACACAATTGGTGCCACTAGCATGCCCGCCTTTCATGAGGACTGCTTTTGGCCCCATGGTAAGCAATGCACGACCTTGATCTTCTAATTCGTTAGGATCTTTTGCTGGATTGGTATCAAGTAATACTGCGGCTTCTGGTATATTTGGGGTGAGTAATGTGGCCATTGGCAACAAACACGAACGAAGAGCGGAAATTGCTTCTTCTTGAAGTAGAGCATCCCCTGATTTTGCAATCATTACAGGATCCAGAATAATTGGTGCAGAATGCAATGTCAGCTCTTTTGCAACAGTATGAATAATACTGGATCTAGCTAGCATACCAACTTTTACTGCATCGATACGTATATCATGAACGACAGCTCTGATTTGGGCTGCGATTATATCATCGGGAATTCCATGAACGGCTGTTACCTCTTGGGTATTTTGAGCCGTGACCGCAGTTATTACACTTGCACCATACACGCCAAGCGCTGAAAAGGATTTTAAGTCCGCTTGGATGCCAGCTCCACCACCACTATCGGAGCCGGCAATAGTTAGTGCAGTTGGGACTGCGTGAGATAGATTATCTGACATTTGTTGCCTCCGTATGAATAAACTCTTTTAGTAGAAGTTTTTTAAATGAATTATACATTATGAAGTTTTCTATTCTCCTTTACGGATTTTGAAAAGATTTGGTTTGGGTGCTGAAAAATAATAATTCAGACTAAATTTTTACATTTAAAAGTTACCAAAAAAAACAATGAGTATATTTCTTTTAAAAAAATTTTTACGCATGTGATTATTTTTTGTCCATTAACCAAGAGCTTAAATTTTTGAGCCACGGTACTAGGGGTCTAGTTAGACTGGTATGATTTGCCCATCGGGCTGCCTTGCGTATCAACCTATTTGATTCTTGAGCAGTAACCCCCATGAGGTCATAAGTAATACATTTCTCACGGTCTATCCAAGAAGATCGTTTTTGTCTTAACTCCAATATTTTAGATAATCTTCCACACATGTGTATGGTGCCAAATATTCTCAAGTATTGCTCAGAATTTATGCACACTTCTTTTTTTCTAAAGTGGTCGATAAATTTGTTGATAATGAGCAGTTCATCTTCTGTTTCAAGATTAAGCCACTCATCTGACAAAAACCAAACTAGATCATCTATGCCTGCTCGGCGTCCACTATGTTCCCAGTCAAACCAACAGGTTTTATTATTCTTTCTTAGAATTCCATTCCCGAGCCGTGCATCCCATTTTATAAAACTTAACGGTTTAATCTCTAGTGCTTTGGATACTTTTCTGCGATCTAATTCTGGCGCACTTAAGCCGGACATTTTAGAAATATTTGCAAGCACAGTTAGTTTTTCATCTTTCCATGTTTGATTTGTGCAAATTGGCTTCACCAATTTTTCAAAACCTATTTCTTGAGCATCCTTCTGTATACCAATTAGAGAAGATATTGCGTTGCAAGTTATCTTGAATGTTTTTTTTCTATCTTTTGCTTCTAAAGCCAGAGTTAGTCTCTCGCCATCAATATACTCTTGAACTAACCAATGACCTGATCTGTTCACTAACTTTGGTAGAGCACTGTTTTTGTTGGCAAGGCGCTTTAAAACTTCTGCTTCTAATTCCGCGTAGGCAAGATTATGTCGGAACGTCATAATAAATTTTTGTTTTTGATCAGTCGTAACTAAAAGCGTTTTGTTTCCAGTATTATCTCTATTTCTAAGCCCTGGATGAGAAAAACTTTGAGCCCTCATTCCAGTAAGATTCCAAAATTGGTCTTTAATTTGTGAGTCTTCGCCCATTTCCTTTATTCCAACATAATATTGAACTTTTTTGAAAAAATTCACATAAATCAGTTATCAAAGTATCCTCTGAATCTTAATCACAGTTGACTTAATGGAATATGAAACTTAATTTTCGTATTGATTAATTTTTTAAATTAAAAAAAATTTCAATGATAAAGAAAAGTCCCGCCCTACTTGATTAAGCACTGGCGGGACTTATTTAGGCTATGTTTGTGTCATCCCATCCCTGCAGAAGGGTCGACATCTTGAGAGTCACTAACTTCTTCACCCTCACCAGTATTATTAAAGTCTTGTTCAAGACTTGCACCTGAACCAACTCCTCCACCTTGCTCAGTTGCCCCATCCATGGCGGCGCCAACAGCAATATCGTCTTGATTAGGCCCCTCATGGTTGGTTTCGGGTGTATTTTGATCTCCACCTATCGAGTCCTCAAGTTCTAAAAAACCTCCATCATCTGCCAATGCATATGGGTCTGGCATTACAAAGTCATCGTTCATTGGAATATGATCATAACCACCTTCTGGAGGCATCATATCAGTACCAGCACATGCACCATCCATTGGAGGAGCTTGACATGCATCAGCTGGACATGTTTCAGGTTGGCCCGGTTCAACTACGGGACCCCCAGCCGCATCAGTAGGTAACATATATGTATCAGATCCTGGAGGGCCCATCATTTCTGCACCAATATCATGACAACCCATCCCAGCGTCACCCATAGCTTGGCCCATGTCGCCCATGGCGTCCATGATAGGACCAGGAACCTCCATACCTGGAGGCATCATCATATCGATACCATCTTGCATCATGGCCCCCATATCACCACCACTTGCATCTGCTGGTGCCATATGCATGGCTGGACCGACGGCAGCACCGACCATATCGCCCATGGCATCAAATATTTCTGGTGACATACCCAAGTCTTCCATGATTGGACCCATTATATCACCCATGGTTGCGAAAGCGTCAGCAGGACTCGCACCATCTGCAATAGCGGTAGTCATAGCCTCCATACCGGTTCCCATGGCATCAGCAAAACCCTCTGGGTTAGCGCTTACCATGTCAATAACTTCAGCCGGCATTTGTGGCATTGGCATTGGAAACATAGTCATTGTATTCAACTCCTAATAACCAAAGTAAAAACGAAACCTACGAAACTGTCACAAAGGGTTCAGTTTCCTAGGCTGATTACTTCTCTTAGCATGATATTATTAAAAAAGCTCATTGAAATATGTGATACAAATCACACTATTGTTTTTATTATCTTAATAGTTTGAAAATTGTGATAAAACTGAACTGTAATTTTTTAGATAGATTTTCTGCTCAGGTAATAAGTACATATAGCTGAAAATCAGTTACTTGCCAAAATTGTGTTGCAAAGAAGAAAAAGCAAAATATTTTTACAAAAAAGCCCTTTGCTCCAAAAGTTTTCGATTAGGTATACATAGTCCCCTCTTATTGTGCACTATAAGTGATTCCTCCCTGAGCTTTCGAAATATTCGTGATATGGTCTCGCGCGATACACCAACTAAATTAGCAAAATTTGCGTGGGTTAGCATGGGAGAGATTACGTATCCGCCGGGAGCCTCCGAGTCTGGTTTAGCCATCCGAAGTAATTCGGTGCAGGCTCGCTGTTCGGCCCCCAATAAAGTAAGGTCCTTTAAACGGTCATCTAAAAGACGAATGTTAGATGACATTCTTTTTAAGAGTGCTAAAGATACTTCTGCATTACCTGATAATAAGTTTATAAATGCAGGGCTTGGGCAAGTAGCCATTTGACAAGGGGTAATACTGCAAACCCAAGCGGAACGAGGTAGGCCATCAATTGCCGCCAATTCACCAAACATATCACCATCTTTAAGCGTTGCATAAGTGATAACACGGCCTGTTTCTGAATAATTCAGTACGTGTAAGGTGCCAGTAATTATGAAATAGACGTTGGTGTCAAACATGCCTCGCTCGATTACACTTTTATCAGGACCATACTCCACCCACCGACATTTGTTAGCAAAACTATCTCTGGCATCGTCACTTAAAGAGGATAGCAAAGGTATTTTCTTAAGTTCGCTTGAGACAATGGTTGCTTTGATATTGCTCATGTTATCCTCTTGAACGACAAATGGGCGTTTTACGTGAGTTAGTAACTTCTTTCAGAAATTTTAAAGTTCTTGAGAGTTATTTATTTAATTATTTGTCAAAAGTAATATTACTATGACAATACATAGCAACTTAGGCAGGAGTCGAGACCAACATTTCAATATGGTATTGGCTGAATAAATTTTGAAAAATAGAGTATAGTTTCCCACTAGCATTTTTTATAGTGATAAAATAAATTATTTTGGAGTTTCTTGATGAATGCTTTTGGCCACAAGGGCCTCTTGGAACGCTTTAAGACTAGAAATGCTAGTGTTGGTATTATCGGTTTAGGTTACGTCGGTTTACCTCTTGCATTAGCTTGTGCCAAAAGTGGATTTGTTACAAAAGGTTTTGATATTGACGAAAAGAAAATATCCAACCTCAGCCAAGGGCAGTCATACTTAAAACACATTTCTAGCAAGAATATAAAGAAAACTGTCGATAGTGGTGCATTAAGATTAAGTGGGGATTTTACGCAGCTTGTGAGAATGAACGCAATTTTAATTTGTGTCCCAACACCACTCGCAGCTGAAAAAAAACCAGACCTTAGTTATGTCATTTCAACGGTTGAGTCTATTGCAAAAAATTTACAAGCTGGTCAACTTATTGTATTAGAATCCACCACATATCCCGGCACAACGGCTGAGATTGTAAAGCCAATACTGGAGTCTACTGGCTTTAAATCAGGTGAGGATTTTTATCTTGCCTATTCACCTGAGCGTGAAGATCCTGGTAGAACAGAATACGAAACATCTATTATTCCAAAAGTTGTAGGTGGTGATGGTGTTCTAGCGCTTGAGCTAGCAAATACATTGTATAGGCAGATTGTTGTTGAAACGGTACCCGTGTCATCATTGGATACTGCGGAAGCTGTGAAATTAACAGAGAATATTTTCCGTTCGGTGAACATTGCTTTGGTTAATGAGTTAAAGCAAATCTATAAAAAAATGGACATTGATGTTTGGGAAGTGATTGAAGCAGCAAAAACTAAGCCTTTTGGTTATATGCCCTTTTATCCTGGCCCAGGTCTAGGAGGGCATTGCATTCCTATCGATCCATTTTATTTAACTTGGCGCGCAAAGCAATTTGGTCAAGAAACTCGCTTTATTGAGTTGGCTGGTGAAATCAATACAGCTATGCCGGGTATTGTAGTCAAAACTTTGGAAGTAGAACTTATTAAACGCTTTAATAAACAAATTAATAAGTCAAAAATTCTTATTTTAGGCGTTGCTTATAAGAAAAATATTGACGATACAAGAGAGAGTCCAGCCTTTACAATTATTGAAAAATTGGAAAATAAAGGAGCAACAACTGCATTTTATGATCCCTATGTAACGGTACTTCCAATTACTCGGGAACACAAACAATTAGCTGGTCGACAGTCAATAATATGGGACCCTCTTTCGTTCGGTAGTTATGATGCAGTTATGATTATTACTGATCATGATAGTGTTAATTATGGTGAGTTAGTCGTGAAAAGCCAGCTTATTATTGATACCCGTAACATAACTAACAAAATTGAGGACCCCGAGGGAAAAATTATTTTAGCTTAAGTCAGTGTTCATGATTATTAATCCATTTTTCGTACCATGCTGTCAAATTATACAAGGTCCACAAATGGAGTGAATTATCGCAACGCCCTTCATGGTGATCGCGAAAGCTTCTGGAAATGGTTTGACGATCAAGAAAACCGAGTTCTAAAAGCGGTGATTTAAGGACGCACGACTTTGCTCGTTGGCCAAGTTCACCTCTTAGCCATTCAGCCATGGGCGCCGAAAAACCCATCTTCTTTCTATATAGAATGTCATCAGGTAGTAGACCTTTTAGTGCATTCTTGAGTAAATACTTTGTCTCTCCATTTTTAATTTTCCATTTCATGGGAATATCCATTATGAATTCAACAAGTTTATGATCAAGAAATGGCACCCGAGCCTCAATAGATGTGGACATGCCAATTTTGTCGATGCGCATCAGTAGCAATTCTGGGAGACGAAGTCGGAATTCACTATATGCCATTCGGGTCAGATAATCTTGTTCTTTATACTTCGCATCTAGTGACTTTAAATAAGCTGATATGATGTCGCCACTATCTGAACTGTTCAGTCCTGAAACATCAAGTCCTGCTTTTTCCAGTTGGAATAGGTTACTTTTACCCAGAGTGCCCTTCATGGTTCGCTTTTTGTGGACGTTCCAGAATGCATTTGCCCCAGACCAGAAAAGCTCTTGATTTTTACCTGCACGTGAGAGGACTTCCACAATTTTATCAAAACGTGGAGTTAAAGTCGCTATCCACTCTGCAACTACACCAACAATTTTTCGTAATTTTAAGGGGACCTTGATGTAGTAGGCCCAAAAACTGTGGTGGAGTTTAAGGTAGCTCATGTAGCTATCATAACCGCAAAATTGCTCATCAGAGCCCTCTCCAACTTGAACTACTGTAACACCGCAATCTTTTGCCAGCTTCGAGACAAAATAAAGCGGAATACAAACCCAATCAGCAATAGGCTCATCTTGTGAGTACACAAGGTCATCTAAATATTTTAACATGTCGGTTTCATCGATCAGGATTTCGTGGTGATTAGTTTTGAATTTTTTAGCGATACGTTTTGCATGATCTAGTTCATTCAGGTGCTTGTGGTCTTTGAACCCGACAGTGAATGTGTCAACGGGCCTATCCATTATTTGACTCATCAAAGCGACATTGGCAGATGAGTCAATGCCTCCAGAGAGAAAAACCCCAATTGGCACGTCTGACATCAAGCGCTTTTCAACTGCTATCTTGAGGTGTTTAAGGATCCCTTGAGTGTAAAAGGTTTCCTGTTCGGTGTCTGACAAGTGGCTGGTTTTAGATGGCTGGATACTCTGTCCTGGAACAGCATCCCAGTATCTTCTGAACGACATTTCGCCAGCCTCAGAAACTTCTAATACATGTGCCGCTGGTAGTTTAAAAATATCCTTAAACATAGTGAGCGGCGCTGGAGCAATCATAAAACTTAGGAAATGATTAAGCGCTTGAGGATCCACATCTCTTGGAATAGTTGGATTGGTAAGAATTGCTTTAATTTCAGAGGCAAAAATAAAGCGGCCATTTGTTTTAGTGAAATAAAGTGGTTTGATGCCGATACGGTCACGTGCCATTAAAAGTTTCTTATGTTCACAATCCCAGATGGCAAAGCTGAACATGCCTTCGATGCGCGCAAGAAGGCCATCAATTCCCCATTCCAAATAGCCGTGTATTAGAACTTCTGTATCTGAGTGATCGCTTACAAAAGACCTGCCAACATTTTCCAGTTTTTTGCGAAGGCTTACGTGATTGTATATTTCACCATTAAATGTAATCCAGACTTTGTCACGTCCATCATTCATTGGTTGCGCTGCTTTTGCAGATAAATCAATTATTGCAAGACGTACATGGGCTAGTCCCACATTTCCTTTTGGTGATATCCAAAGTCCATCTCCATCCGGACCCCTGTGGCGCATAGCATGCTGCATGGCTGTTAACTCATCATTCTGGGGTGGGCATTTTGCCGTGCTGTCTAGGATTCCTGCTATTCCACACATCTGCTCTTCAAGGTTTCAAATTTGTCTTTACAAAAATATTTTATATCTTGTGTAAACTCATCGGGTAATTTCAAATAATGTATAAGATTCGTTATATTACGTTAATTTGTTGTTTTCCAGAATAGGTTGGTGATCATAAATTGGGACAGCCGTTCAAATTATTAATTAATGGGCTACATGCTAAAACAGGTGGTGGAGTAACTTATTTACGGAATCTATTGCCCTTTTTTGCTGCAGATGAGTCTGTAGAAACACATTTCTGTATTCATGAGAGCCAGTCAGACGCCTTCAGCGATGTCTTTGATGGTATAGTGGTTCACACCCTGAGCTTCAAATCTGGCTTTTGGCGCTTGCCTGTTTATGAGCAATTGTTGGTGCCTCGACTGGCTCGCAATATTTCAGCAACTGTCACATTCTCACCAGCAAACTATGGCCCACTTTTCTCACCTGGTCAGATTACTATGCTGCGTAATGCTCTTGGGGTAGCTTTTGTTGAAAAAAGAATTTCTAAAATTCCCTATTGGTTGATTGTTTATGTGGCTACAGCTCTATCGTTGATGTGTTCGAGAAAGGTTATTGCCGTTTCAGACTTTATCACACGCACTACTGGAAAAATAGTACCAGAAATTTATGCAAATAAATTTTTGGTAATAAAACATGGTGTTAGTGATCTTTATTCTCCTCCAAAAGATGGGCAATTACGGGAAAGCTTTATTTTAGCTGTTTCTGATATTTATGTGCAGAAAAACTACCGTTCCCTATTACTTGCAATTGATAAGATGAAAAGGAATCACCCAAATGTGTTGATTAAAATTGCAGGACGCAAATTGGATCAAGGTCACTATAATGAATTGCAAAAAATTATTGTTGACCTTCAGTTACAAGATAACGTTAGTTTTTTAGGATCAGTAAGTCAAAACGAACTTTCAGACTTGTACCGTAGATGTAAATTATTTGTGTTTCCATCTTTAGTTGAGTCTTTTGGAAATCCGCTTGTTGAGGCGATGGCCTCAGGAGCCCCAGTAGTTACCTCCAATAAAACGGCAATGCCAGAGATTGTTGGTTCGGCTGCAGTATTTTTTGATCCAAATAACATCTCCGAAATGACAAGCGTTCTTGAGAGGGTTTACGAGGATGAAAGCTTGCGCCTCAGTTTGAGTGAAAAGTCACTAAAGAGATCCAAATTATTTTCGTGGTCAAAAACAGCCCAAGCGACTATGGAAGTGATTAAAAATGTTGCCTCAGAGAATTCTAAATGAGTTTAATTTACTTAGTTCGTCAGGCACTCACTCATCGGTTACATATTGCAGTTCACAAGTCACTCAATTATAGTTTTGGTATATTTAGGGCTACAATACGTCAGTTTTTCGAACAGCAAAGATTGTCTTTTGAACCAACAAGCGAGGGTTGTTTTAAGACTCTTTTGAGTGATCTCAGGGCTAGTCCGCCTTCTGTCCCTTTAGACAAAATAATGGATCATCAGTTTAACCTGCTTGGTTCAGGCTGGACTAAGGTTAGATGTTCTTTTGACATTTTGAAAATTTCACCGGGTAACAAATTGCGTTCTGCTACAATTAGGGCCTTAATCGATACAGATTATTCTCCTATAGACTGGCAGCTAGATTTTAAATCAGGCTACCGTTGGAGGGAGGATTGTTTATCAGGAGTTCTACGTTTCGGTCATGAGCCGGGTGTTGACGTTAAGGTACCTTGGGAACTGGCTCGAATGCAACATCTCCCATGGTTGGGCATGGTAGGTGGTGATGCGCATAAAAAAGAATTTCGCAATCAGGTTCTTGATTTTGCCTCAGCTAATCCACCTGGTTACGGAGTTAACTGGTTGTGTACCATGGATGTAGCTATACGAGCTGCGAATATACTTCTAGCCTATGACTTTTTTATTGCGCAAGGGAGTAAATTTGATGAGGAATTTCAGGGTGAATTGCTTGCGTTGATTACGGCCCACGGCAAACACATCATGAATAATCTAGAATGGCATGATGTTCATCGGGGTAATCATTATCTTGCAAATATAGTAGGGTTGTTGTTTGTGGCAGCTTATTTGCCAAGTACGAAGCAGAGCGAGTCCTGGATTAATTTTTCCATACAACAATTAGTGAATGAAGTTGAGTTTCAATTTACTGTGGATGGAGCAAATTTCGAGGCTTCAACAAGTTACCATCGACTGTCAGCAGAAATGGTTATTTACAGTACGGCATTGATTTTAGGTATGGAAAACGCACCTATGCTTCCTGATTGGTATTTTGAGCGGCTTGAGCACATGGGTGAATTTATGATGCATGTGACCAAGCCTAATGGCCGTGTCGTGCAAATAGGGGATAATGATAGTGGCCGTTTTTTTAAGTTGTGCCCGTTGGAGGACTTGGACCATCGTGCTACAGTAAGTGCTATCAATGGATTATTTCATCGAACTGACTTTGCCAGCTTTGTGGGGTCAGAGGCTAACTTTGAGGAGTCAGTTATAAAGACTCTGGCCAAGGGTCGTAAGGTTGTCAGCTACTTGCAATCTGGTAAGAGCCCAAAGGCTGAGAGTCATTTCGTTGAAAAAATTGATTCAAACATCATTGAAAAAACTGATTTAAACACTCTATCTGTGATAGCCGATACAATCATCGAGTTACCAGATGCTGAGGTTCTGAAGGGTATAGTCACCATTGCCTATCCTGATTTTGGCATTTATATTTGGGAAACGGAAAGATTTTTTTTATCTATTCGCTGTGGGCCTGTCGGGCAAAATGGTAACGGTGGACATGCTCACAATGATCAATTAGCTATAGAACTGAACATTGATGGTCAAGACTGGGTTGCTGACCCTGGAACATATACCTATACACCATTTCCAAAAGAACGTAATGCATACCGTTCAGTTCATGCCCATGCGGCCCCCAAATGCGGTTTGCAAGAACCGGCCAGGTTAGATATGGGTTTGTTCCGGCTGGAAGATAAAGCCCAATGTAAATGCCTAAAATTTAGCTTGGATGAGTTTGAAGGAGTACACGTGGGGTACGGTCAGCCGGTACGACGTTGTATCAAGTTTCAGGCAAAAAAGATCCGTATTTTAGATATGATGTCTATCACAGACCAGGCTTATGTTAAGCCAGTTATCATAAAGGATGCAAAATCCCTACAGGAGTTATGGAACCTAGATTTACCATTTTCTTCTGGTTATGGTTTGAAATGCTAATCTTTCTCTACTAGTGCTATAGATACTGAGTTTATGCAATAACGAAGACCTGTTGGTGCTGGTCCATCATTAAAGACATGACCTAAATGGGCATCACAGCGTGCGCATGTGACCTCTGTGCGTATCATCCCATGTGTGTAATCTGGGTGCTCAACTACTGCTCCTGGCAATGTTTTGTTGAAGCTAGGCCAGCCACAACTGCTGGCAAATTTTGCTTCGGATGTGAATAATTTTTCACCGCAGCATATGCAGGTGTATATGCCAGGTGTATTGGAAGCATTGTACTTACCGGTAAATGGGGGCTCTGTTCCTTTTTCTCTGCAAACAGAGTATTCTTCGGGAGTTAAAATTTCTTTCCATTCTTCCTTAGTTTTTATTATTTTTTCAGTCATTCCTTAATCCTT